>VFJM01000182.1 GCA_009886055.1 Geobacter sp.
ACGACACAGTCAAACCTGCGCTTCGGGTTGGTGTTCCGCCCGCCGCAAACCAAATGGATTCTGCTCAATCGTCTGGATTATTATCTCGACAATCAGAGTGGCGGCACCAATTCCAACGGCAGCTCCTGGAGGCTGGTCAACAATCTGAATGCCAACTACCGGCCATTCAAAGAGCTGCAGATTTCACTGCAGTACGGCGCCAAATATGTCAAGGATATGATTAACAGCTCCAGCTACAGTGGTTTTACCGACCATATTGGTCTTGAAACACGCTACGACATCACCAAAAAATGGGATCTCGGTCTGCGGGGCAGCGTCATGCACTCCTGGTATGACGGCCAGCTTTCCTACAGTGCCGGGCCTTCAACCGGGTACAATATAGCCGAAAATGCCTGGATCAGTGTCGGTTATAACGTCGTGGGTTTCACCGACAAGGATTTCTCCGCCGCTGATTACACCATCAAGGGGCCGTACATACGTTTCAGAATTAAGTTTGACCAGCAATCGGTTAAAGATGCAGCCGGGTGGTTGAATAAACAGTAACTTCAATGTGCTGTGTTTGATTCCACATCATACGCATCGATGCTATATTACGCACCATTCCTACCGCTAATGTGCATATTCCACCGGTTAAAACAGCAACTCATCGCAATAATAAAGTTCCATCCAGAAGGACTCAAGCCGGTTACTTAACATAATGACTAATTTGTCTTCTTCGGAACCGACAAGAGGCTTTGCTGGAATGGGCTATTTGGAAGAATCCGGAATAAGTTCAAAACTATCCGAAGGTTCAGCAGAGACTCCCTGTGCTACAAAAATTTGTTGTTTATATTTACCTTTCAGCGTAATTTTACAAAATGCAAAATACGCTGAAAAAACATATTCAGGAAATTGATGGAAATGCCCAGCGCCAGTACATCGATGCCAAATCGGTCTTCACGGCGCTTGAGGAAGCGAAGAAAAATGCCGCCGAAGTCCGGGGAGGTATGCTCTGGAAAACCCAGAACGGAACAGACTATCTGATCCGGACCACAACCCGCAGAGGCCAGAAAAGTCTGGGGCCACGATCTGAGCAGAACGAAACTATCTACAGGGAATTTACTGCAAGAAAACAGCGAGTCGAAAAAAGAGTATCTGATCTTCGAGGAGAACTGGAACGCCATCGCAAGATGAATAAGGTTTTCAATGTTGGCAGGGCCCCTGAAATATTGGTTGCAATCCTTAACAAGCTTGCCGCTTCTGGTTTGGCTGATTATTTCACCGTTATCGGCACCCACGCGCTTTATGCGTATGAAGGAGCAGCAGGGATCAGATTCGAAGTCGACGAAGCGCTGGAAACAAGGGATGTTGATCTGTTGTGGGATATCAGAAAGAGGTTGAGCTTCATTGCTCAGATGGAGGGACTCGACATTTCGTTTCTTGGGTTGCTCCGGGAAGTGGACCCAACGTTTGATCTGCGTGATGACCAGCTCTATACCGCTGTCAATAACCACGGATTTGAAGTGGATGTGATCCGCCGGGAAGCAAAATACGGGGACCCCCATCCACTGAGATTAACCGACCACGAAGACGAGTTCTATGCAGTTCAAGCGAAAAGAGCGGGTATTCTGCTGGATGGAGAGAATTTCTCGGCTATGATAGTGTCCAGCACCGGCCGGATGGCCCGGATGACCACGATATCACCGGTGTCTTTTGCAAAGATTAAGCGCTGGATAGCCACGCAGGATGATAGAGAACCTTTGAAACGGGATCGGGATGTTCTGCAGGCTGAATTGGTTGAAGAAATGGTAGCGGAGTTTTTTCCGAATCTGCTGTAAACAAGGACAATTAATGCTGATTCCCAACACATCCGCCACCTTCCTCCCCTGGGAGGAGACTGACCCCGCTCCGTCATGGAGCGGGATATTTGGAAATGACAATCCCCTGGCGCTGGAAATCGGCTGCGGAGTGGGCGATTTTGTGGTGCAGATGGCCGTTTTGCACCCCGACCTGAATTTTATTGCGCTTGATTTTTACAACAAAGGGTGCATAAAAACCTGCAAACGGATCGACAAGGCGGGGCTGAGCAATGTCCGGGTGCTGCGGGCCGAAGCGCGCAGCTTCATCGAGACCTGTATACCGGCGGGCGCGCTGCGAATGACCGTCATCAACTGCCCCGATCCATGGCCAAAGTTGCGGCACCGCAAGCGCCGCCTGGTCAACTCCGGGTTTGTCGCCTATCTGTCGCGCTTCTTGCGGCCGGAAGCCGATTTATTCTTCGCGACCGATTTTGTTGACTACGGCCTTGATGTCGCCGAGTTCATGGCCGTTCAGCCCGGATTCGTCAATCAGCTCGCTCCTGAAACATTCCGCCATAACCTGGAAGGGTATCCGGTTTCAAAATATATGCGACGCTTCCTGGATATGGGACAGCCGATTTATTACGTTCATTACCGGAAAACATAGAGGGACATCATGAGCGAGACATCTTCAGGCAAGGATCTCAGTTTTTTCAAACCGCGCGGTGCAACCATGCGGGGCGAAGTTCGCGTCATCAAGCTTATTCTGTCGGGATGGCTGATTGCCATTGTCGGATTTCAGCTCTTTGCCTACCTTCTGGAAGTAAATTATTCCGAGCTGCTCCTCGAAGATCTTACTTTTTTCAATCTGCCGATTCAATTCTGGCTGAGCGGCCAGCTGCTGCCGCTCTGGTTCATCATCCTCTGCGGCCTGTTCAATCTCTGGATGGACCGCCACTCGGTGCCGGCTCATGAAGGCTCGCTCCGGTTTCGTATAAAAGCGGTCAAAGGGGAGGACGAATAAATGGCATACGGTATGGTACAGATGGTGCCATTAGCCATCGTGGCAGGGATGTTTGCACTCTTTATCATTTCCGGGCTGAGCAATCGCGGCAAACCGGCTTCGGAATACGGATTCGGCGGCAGCTACACCGGACGGATCGGCATCGGAGCCGGCATCGCCAGTAACTGGATGAGCGCCGCCAGCTTCCTCGGCATGGCCGGAGTGTTTTATCTCAAGGGCTATTTTGCCATGGCCTATGTCGTGGGATGGACCGGAGGATATGTTCTGCTGCTGGTGCTGATGGCCACGCAGATCAGGCGTTTCGGTAAATTCACCACCCCCGATTTTGTCGGTTTCCGCTATGAGTCCGACACGGCCCGCACCCTGGCAGCGCTGATTTCGATCATCATCACGATCATTTACTGTGTCGCCCAGTTTCGCGGCATCGCCCTGCTGGTATCCTGGCTGTTCGGTATCGCCTATATCCCCGCGGTTGTCGTCGGCACCGTACTGCTTGTTTCATTTATCGTTCTCTCCGGTGTCCTTGGGGTGGCCCGCAATCAGAAACTGCATTATTTCGTGCTGATCATCACCTTTATCCTGCCGTTGATGCTGCTGACCCGCAAGCTGGGCTATTTCTGGGTACTCCCCCAGTTCGGCTACGGGGAAGCCATCGGAGAACTGCAGCAGCAGTTCGGCTATAACTGGTCGGAACCGTTTGCCAACACCACCCTTTTCGAATGGTTTGCACTCTGCTTCACCCTGATGTTCGGCACCGCCGGACTGCCGCACGTTCTTTCCCGCTTCTACATGGTTCCCGGCATACGGGATGCCCGCTGGGGGGTCGTGTGGGGGTTATTCTTTATCGCCCTGATCTACTGGTCGGCGCCGGCCTATGGTGTTCTGGCCCGGCTTTTTGAGGCACGAAACGGCCTGACACTCAACGGGGGGGGCGCCGATGCCGCCGACATGATCGTACTCTCGGCGGCCGGCCTGGGGGGGCTGCCGATCTGGGTAGTCGGCCTCCTGGCTGCCGGCGGCATGAGCGCCGCTTTTTCATCAACAGCCGGTCTGTTGATGACCGGCTCCGCGTCATTTTCATTTGACATTTACCCCCGCCTGATCAACCCGGGGGCATCTGAACGTGACAAGGTCTATGCCGCGAAAGGTTTTTTCCTTTTCCTGGCGGCGGTTGTAATGGTACTGACCTTCCAGCCGTGGGGGATGATCGCCGAGATTGCCGCCTTTGCCTTTGCGGTAGCAGGCAACACAATTTTTCCGGCCTTCCTGCTCGGAATCTGGTGGCCCCGGGCCAATGCTGCCGGCGTCATCAGCGGTATGCTGACCGGGCTGATCATCAGCTTCACTCCTCTTTTTATCGGCGACAGCCTGCCGTTCATCTCACAGCTGTTTCCACTCACATCCTCCGCTTTTATCGGTGCGCCGCTGGTCATGATCGTCATGATCGTTACGTCACTGCTGACCGCACCGCCATCTGCAGCCATCCGGCTCTTCGTAAGCCGGGATGTGCATAACTGCCCGGAAAATTGATGGACTTTCAGCTGCCGATATCGAGGGACAGGGCGCAATGATTCTCTCGCTTTCAACCGGATGCCTGTTTTTCCTGCCGCTGCACAGGATATTCGAACTGGCGGCGGAGTCGGGATTCGACGGGGTCGAACTGATCATCAACCAGAAATTCCAGAATGTTGATGCTGTCGAACTGGTAACATCACTTCAGAAAATCACCACGATCCATTCCATTCATGCCCCGTTCATGATACTGGACGGATGGGGGAACCCCATGGATTCTCTGAAACGCAGTACTGAGCTTGCGGCAGAATGCGGAATCCCGCTGGTAAACTTTCACCCCCCCTCCTGGATGGGATTGGAGATCGCTTTCTGGCGCTGGTTCTACAAGGTCCGTGACTTTCAGAAAGAGATCGGAATGGATGGGGAGGTGATCGTAACCCTTGAGAACATGCCCTGGGTCGGAGATCATAAGATCAATCCCAATATCCTCTCAAAGCCGCAGCAGATGATCGAATTCATTCATGAGCATAATCTCTTCATGACGTTCGACTGCACCCATATGGGATCGGGAAAAACAAATTTCATCAATGACTTTTTCCTCTGTTACGAATCGGGGCGCATCCGTAATATCCATTTTTCCGACTATGGACATGATCGCGAGCATCTGCTTCCGGGGCACGGGATTCTGCCGCTGACCCGTTTCCTTAATCATCTTCGCCACACGGAGTATCAAAGCACGGTCACACTTGAACTCGACCCAAGCGAATTCCCCAAAGGGGAACATAACATCCTGAAAAGCCTGAAAGAAATCCTCACCTACCTGCGCACTGAAACCGGTCCGCAGGCAGATTCGTATCGTGAGTATACGCAGGAAACCATAGTGACCTCTCTCCATGGGTGATCAATATATTGAAAAATCGTTTCTCTACGTGCTCTGCATCTCTCTCATGCTGCATCTGGGAGTGTTTGCGGGGCTCTATTTCTTCCCTCCGACACCACCAGTACCTCCCAAAGAGCCGGTTTTTATAGATCTGCAGCAGATGCCGGAGCCAAAGCAGCCGTTTGAGAAGCGTCAGCAGGACACTACGCGGCGTTCTGAACAACGCATCCGGGTCCCCAAGGAGAGTGCCCCGCGCGGTGATGCACAAACTTCTGAACGGCAATCTTCACCAACCTCTGCACCATCACGGCCGTCCCAGACAGTGCCCGGGCAGCCTCCGGTCGCTCCCGGTTCTTCAGCAGACAGCCTCCTGAAACCAAAAAAACAGACGGGGGAGCACACACCACCCGCACCACAGCTGTTCCCCGGAGCCAACCGCTTGGCAAAACTGGAAGAGAGTTATCGCCGCACGTTTGAAAACGACATCGCCGAGGGGGACACCCGCTTCCTGAACAGCGATGACATCGCGTTCGGTTCGTTCCTGCGCCGCTTCGAAGGGGCGGTCTACGGAGTCTGGCGTTACCCGCTGGAAGCCGCCATGCGCGGAATAGAGGGGATTACACCGGTACGGATTACCTTCAACCGACGGGGTGAGATCACCAATATCCAGCAGCTGGAAAGTTCCGGCGCCCGGATACTGGACGAAGAGGTGCTGCGCACCCTGCGGGCCATCGGACCGGTGGGGGGATTCCCCAAGGGGTACGACAAGGAAGAATTTCATCTGATAGCATTTTTTCAGTACGGCGGTTCCCGAAGGTCGCTGAGGTGAGCAGCATGAATGGTTTCCTGATAGCCGCCCCTCAGAGCGGCGGCGGCAAGACCACGGTCAGCCTCGCGATCATGGCAGCGTTCGCGCGGCGTGGCCTGACAGTCGCCCCCTTCAAGTGCGGACCGGATTTTATCGATCCCGGCTACCACCGTCTGGTAACCGGTAGCCCTTCGATTAACCTTGATGGCTGGATGTGCGGCGAGGAATTTGTGCGGCAGACTTTTCAGAGTAACGTGGCCAGCCATACCGGCCGAACAATCGCCGTCATTGAGGGCGTCATGGGGCTCTTCGACGGCATCGGCGCATCTTCCCGCGACGGGAGCAGCGCCCAGATCGCTGCCGTAACGGGAGCGCCGGTCGTTCTGGTGGTGAACGCCCGCGGCATGGCGGCCAGCGCCGCGGCACTGGTTACCGGCTTTGCCCGGTTTGATCCGCAGGTCACGTTGGCCGGGGTCATCTTCAACAACATCGGGAGTGAACATCATGCCGACCTGCTCAAGGAAGCGCTTGCCGCCCACTGTCCTGAAATTTTCTGTTTCGGCTGCATCCCCCGCGATGAGTCGCTGGTCATCCCCTCGCGTCACCTGGGGTTGGTGACTGCGGAGGACAACCCGCTCTCGGACCTGTTCATCGGGAGACTGGCGGATATGGCGGAGCGCTGTCTTGATCTGGAGCAGCTGAGTCAACTCCCAATCCCCCCCTGCCCCCCTTTGTTAAAGTGGGGAACAATCTTGCCCCCCCCCTTTGCGAAAGGGGGGACGGGGGGGATTTCGCCCGTCAGAATCGCGGTGGCCCGCGACCCCGCGTTCTGTTTCATGTACGAGGATAACCTTCGGCTGTTGCGGGAAGCGGGGGCGGAACTCGTTTTTTTCTCGCCGCTGGGTGATGCCTCCCTCCCCGCCGATATCCACGGCATCTATCTGCCGGGGGGATACCCCGAGCTGTATGCCGCGCAACTGGACAAAAACGGAAGGATGAAAGAATCCATCCGGACGGCTGTGGAGGCCGATATGCCGGTGTATGCGGAGTGTGGCGGATTTGTCTATCTCACGGAGGGGATTGATGTATCCGAGAACCAGCCGGGTGCTGATTTTTGTGGGGTTTTTCCGGTACGCTGCCGGATGTTGCCGCGCCGCAAGGCACTCGGCTACCGGCAGGTTGAATTGGCAGAACATGCCATAATCGGCGTACAAGGGGCGGTCGTCCGGGGGCACGAATTTCACTACTCGGAGATCGGCACGATGCCGGAAGAGGTCGAGCGCTGTTACCGGGTGTCACGTCAGGGGGCGGCGCTGGGGCCGGAGGGGTACCGCGTCCGGAACTGTCTGGCTTCCTACATCCATCTGCATTTCGGGAGCAACCGGGAGATCGCTCCTGCCTTTGTAGATTCATGCCGGCGCTATTCGTTACCGGTCAGCACCATCTGTTTCTGCAGCCGCTTGTAATAGAAATTCTGCCCGTACAGCACGGCAATCGGGTTGTGGCCGGTAACACGGTCCTTGACGATCAGGGTCGTCACCGGTGCCTTGGAATGTTTGTTGAAGAGCATGTCATGGCCGACACAGAGTCCGACGATGATGTTCATGTCGGTTCCCATCCGGTTGCAGATCTCGGCCTGGGCGATCGGATTGCAGGCAGGTTCGAACGTGCCCGGCCTGACCTTGTCCGTTTCCGCCAGCCCCAGCTCCAGCTTGTCGATGCTCCCCGCCTTGCAGCAGACGCTGACCGGTTCAAAACCTTGTGCCGTCAAAATTTTTGACAGCCGCTCGGTCTCATCCAGCAAACCGATACAGGTCGCCATGCCGATTTTCCTGTACCCCATCAGCTTGGCAAAGGCGATCGTATCCTCCACCCGTGTCCAGCGGGCGTTAACGGCATCGCTTCCCGGCACCGGCTGGTAGCAGAGCCCTTCGACCCGTGCCGCGACAAAGGCGATCTTCGCATCCTCGCTGTCGCCACGGTACTGGTCAAACGATTTCTGCACAACTTCTTCATAGAGTTCTGACGGGCAGTTGCCCGGCTTGGGTGGCGCCTTGGCCGGATCTCCGCTCCAGCAATTGGTAGTGCCGAGATTCTGCCATACTGAACTACACTTGGAACAAGTAACCGATTTTTCCTCAGACATGATGAGCCTCCTTAAAGGGGTGTTCGGAGCAATCCTACGGCTTTAATACCGTCAATCCGTCGATCCGTTTGAAATCCTTTTCATCGTAAGTATAGGTGGTGATGATTCCCTTATCCATACCCCAGAACGCCATGACCGCATCGGCAAATTTGACATTCTTCTCCTCATAGGCCTTGAGGGCATTCAGAAATACCCCCGCCAGCTCAACCTTGAGCTGTGGGGTATTGATGATCGCCTCGGCAAGCTCACGAACAGCCTTTTTCGGGTATTTGTAAACTTTCTCCAGAACCCAGACAATCTCCAGAATGGTAACCGGAATGACATGCAGCGCAAGCCCCTTCTCCGGCGCGTTCCGTATCAGGTTCTCAACCGCTTTTGCCTTGAGGTCGTCATCCTGCACCAACATGCGAAGTATGGCGCTGGTGTCTATAAACGCCCTATTCATCAGCACCAACCCCACCAGCAATCCCTTTTTCCCGGATTTCATCAATAGTCATTCCCATGCTGGGTAAAACCCCTTTAAAATCGAAGATGGTTTTGCCCCTCCTGAAAAATACCTGCTCACCGTCCGCATCCATAAGCAGAGTGTCACCCACCTCGATATGAAGTTTCTGGCGCACCTCTTTCGGCAAGGTAATCTGTCCCTTGGGGAGAACTTTTACAGCAAGCATATTTATTTCCTCCTACTACAATTATTCCTACGCACTGATTATGGTAGGAATAATGACATGTGTCAAGCAAACGATATGCGGTACAAATTGATAAGATGAACGGGGAGCAGCTTTTTCAGCTGTTCCCCGTTTCATTTATAAGGCTTTAGAAAATATGGGATGTGCCCGCTTTTCCGTGTGGTTACTGCTTTTGAAGTTGTTGGAATATTTCTTGATTCTTATCCGGATATCTGGTAAAAATTAACCATATGGATTGGGCTTTTCCCGGTCGACAGATGGGCTTTGGACTTGTTCCGAGGCCCTTTTGCTTTTCAGGGGAATTTCTTTATCTGTAGCGCCTTGCCCTTGATGATGTCGAATGCCCGGTTAGGGACAGGGACGATCCGGCTCAAATAATCACTCTTTGCCACCATGCTGAAAACAAGTGCAAACACCGGGAACTGCGGATCAATCGTAGAAAGCCCGTGGTCGCCGCTTTCGTCGGCAAATATGAGATAGTCGCTGAATGTTATAATGGCTCAAAAGATATAACGCCTCGAATTCAAAGACAACTGCAAAATAGCAAAACGGGGAGCCGCCTTTTCAGCTGCTCCCCGTTTCATTTTTATGGCTTTAGAAAATATGGGAAGCGTCCCTCTTTTCTCTTCAAACGCATGACACAGAAGATCCCTGTCGTAAAGGATAGAATAAAGATCATCGTATGGTTTTGGAATCTCAAAAGTCTCGTACATTCTAATGAACTGGGAGAAAGTCTCTTCCTCAGAAAAAATGATTGAAGACGCATAAACAACCTTGCAGTTATTTTCACATGTTCTAAAAATACCTAGGAGGTCATCTTTTGTCATCACATCGCCTTAGTTATTGGTCCCACTGCCTCATCCTTTGACCCGGTTTATCACTATAATGCCGAAACAGCCGCTTTTAACGCAGTAATTGTTTGCCTCGCTTCAATTTCACCTGCAAAGTGAACTTCAACGCCATCATCTAAATTTACTGCAAAAGGCTGAAATCCTGAGTCTTGCTTGTCCATTATGATTCTTAAAACAAAACCACCCCGAACGCCAGAATCGGTACTTTTAAAAATTGATATTCTCACTTCGCCTTCACCGTTAATCACCAATGGAACGGAAACATCACATAAAAGTTCAGTTGTTGCTCTGGAATCAGTTTCGTTGTCCCCATACCTACCAATGACACTGGGCTTATTCATAGTCGTTAACTCCAAGTATTATTTTTGATTGTGAATCGAGATTGTATTGCAAACGGCACAAATAAATTAGATGTAATTTTCCCCTCATCTCCTCCTTAATCAGGTCTGTCTTCAACACCAGATAAGAATTCGGCATTGAAATATTTGTCTTTTGGAATGCAAGTAAACTCATAATTGTATTTAATGCCCTTGACCTTAACAGTTTTAACACTGCCATTTTGCAAAGCAAGTGACGTGAAGCTTTCAGACGCTGTGTTTGATATTTTAGATTGTGCGTCGCCGGTTATGTTATTTTGGGTGGGCATCATCTCTCCGAAGAGGACCACGTTGTATTGACCCATTTCATCTCGACTGGCTATCTTAGCGTTATTATAAGGCAATAGGTCTAGGTGTTCATCTGGGACTGCTCCAACCTGAGCAGATGCATAGAGAATTCCATCGAATTTCAGAACATTGGCAACATATTCTGCTACAGCTTGAGTTGGAAGATATTCGAGTTGTTCTTCATGAGGTTGAATGGGTCTAGCAATTAGCGTATGGAAAGATTGCAGAAAGCTTTGACGTCCAGCTTGTTTTTTATAATCAGCATGAAAAATGCTGCCAGTGATGCCTGTTCCAATCTGGGATAGATCAAGCAGACGTAGTTGTTGAGTAATCTGAAAACAACCGACGACAACTAAACTTCCTACAAAAGGCCTTACCTCTGCTATGGCTGTATCTTCGGATAGTGCACCATAAAACACCGCAATCCCTGTTGGATTCATTCTACCAGCTATTGACTTTGTCCGAGGAGGTGGCCCTAATCCTGTAGATAGATTTAGCTGAATCTCTCTTGCTTTATCTTCAGAAACTGCTTTTCGCGCGCGATAAACTGTATCTATCTTGGTTCCCGGCCCCAGTTCTATACTTGGAAGTTTTTTCGTGTCATCAGGTGTACCGATGATACCCATTAGCTGTTTTTTTGCTTCATCATCAAAAAATCGTCGTTTATGCTTAATACCTTCGGAAAAGTTGTACCAGTTTTCCATGTATTCTGATGATGTAATGTGGCTTCGATGATAATATCGATGGTTATAGTAAAATGATAAATATTTATCGTCTGGATCTGTTGAATTACTAGCAATAAGGCGTTTGGCTAGTTCTTTCGCTGGTTCGATTCCGATTTTTAGTTCATTTTGAAGTAATTCTACTAATAAAAATCCTTTTTCATAGTTCATTGGTACAGCAAGATCAAGTTGGGGATAAAAATAGTCACTTAGTTTACAAAATTTTCGTAGCGGTGAATCAACTATCTCAGCGAGATGTTGCAACGAGATGCCATGTGTATGTTTTCCACAGTAATCGCATTCAATTTTTGAGGAAGCAACAGCTACAATCTCATGTAAAGGCTCGTCACCGATGCACTCTAAACAGATATTTTGCATGTGTTATTCACTCCGGTATCTCAAAATCATTCTTGCTAATTGGTTAACTTGCGCCAATTAGCTCATTCAACTCTCCAAACCCATCCAGGCAAGGCTTCCAAGCTTGTCATACGTTCCATAGTCAAGCTATCTTTTCTTGTTTGTTGACGATTTACCCAACCTCCAAGCCGGAAACCATCAGCCGTACGGAATGTCTTATTCATCGTGCAATGACCTTTCTTTTCTATAAATTCATTGAGGTGTCGAAATCCTAGTTCCCACTGTTCTTCTATTTCACTCCAAACCCACCCAGACAATGCTTCCAACCGCATTAACCGTTCTTGTGACAAACAGTATTTTTGTCTTCGCTGGATCGAAACCCATTGACCAAGCCGATATCCATCACACGTCCGGAATGTCATAGCAAACCTGCAATGACCTTCCCGATCCACAAATTCATTAAGGTGACGAAAGCCCTCCTCCCATTTTACTGCGTTAACATCCCACGTCCAGCCTGGCAACGATTCCAACTGCATTACCCGTACTTGGGACAAGTTGTTTTTATGAGTTCGCAGGTTACTTACCCAACCACCAAGCCGGAAACCATCAGCCGTACGGAATGTTTTAACGACTCTGCAATGGCCTTCCCGATCTGCATATTTCTTCAAATGGTTAAACCCTAATTCCCATTGATCCGTAAGTGGATCCCAGCTCCAGCCAGGCAATGCCTCCAGCTGAATTAGCCGTTCTTTCGACAAACTGTCTTTGTATGCTCTTTGCCTAATTACCCATGTACCAAGTTGAAAACCGTCAGGCGTACTGAATGTATTGGTTACTCTGCAATGGCCTTCCCGTTCCACAAATTCATTCAGGAGGCGGAAACCCTCTTCCCAGGGGACTCTTAAATCCCAGCTCCAACCGGGCAAGCCTTCTAAACGTGTTTTGCGCTCTTGAGGCATTCTATCTTTTGTGTTTCGCTGGACAGCTATCCATTGTCCTAACCGGTATCCATCAGGTGTGAGATATTTTTGGGCAACTTTGCAGTGACCATTCAGCTCAGCAAACTCTTTGAGATAACGAAATCCATTTCCCCACATATCGTCAACAGAATTCCAGCTCCAGCCCGACAAGTCTTCTAAACGTGCCTGACGCTCTTGAGGCATTCTATCTTTTGTGCTTCGCTGAACAGCTATCCATTGTCCAAGCCGGTATCCATCTATTGTGAGATGCTTTTGGGCAGCTCTGCAATGACCATTAAACTCCGCAAACTCTTTGAGATAGCTAAAACCATCTTCCCACACATCCTCATTCGCATTCCAGCTCCAGCCTGGCAACGCTTCCAAACGCAGTTTGCGCTCTTGAGGAATTCTATCATTTGTGTTTCGTTGCACTCGTGCCCATTGTCCAAGCTTGTATCCATCTGCCGTTATATATCTTTGTGCGACCCTGCAATGACCATTGAGTTCGGTAAACTCTTTAAGATAGCAGAAACCCTCTTCCCATTGCGTGGCAAGTGCATCCCAAGTCCATCCATTTAATGTTTCCAGCCTTGCCTTGCGCTCTGGTGACATACTATCTTGTTTGCTTCGCTGTCTGGTAACCCAATTGCCAAGTGAGTATTCATCAGCAGTCTTATGGTTTATAGCTACCCTGCAATGCCCTTCCCGCTCCACAAACGCCTCAAGCAGCCCAAACCAAAAATTCCAGGATTCCGTAACCTGCTCAACCAGATGAGTGCGCAGTGCCCCGCCGAAAGCTGCATCCACCGTTATAGGCAAATCGATGGTGATTTTGCGCAGACTATCTGAACTGACTTCTGCGGATGACTTCCTACCCAGCCCGGTTCTAATCTTGTCAAGTTCGGTGGCCAACACATCATCATGCGCTTTCAGCGCGTTCAATACATCCCAGATGGGCTTGAATTTACTCGCTTCAATGGATTCTTCGGCATTTTGTCCGCCTGCAATAAACACCGGTATAACGATAGTCCCGGCTTTCTTATCAGGACTGAGGCGAATAGCGCGCCCCACTGCCTGGATAATATCCACCTGGCTGCTGCGCGGGTCGATAAATGCCACACCATCAAGCGAAGGGACATCCACGCCTTCCGACAAGCAGCGAGCATTTGAAAGCACGCCCCGTTCATCTGTTGTCAGACTTTTAAGTTGATCGAGCTTTATCTTGCGTTTTATGGCAGGCATGTTGCCGGATACGAAGTCGGTTCGCAGGGTTCCGCTGGGGCGATGCTCTTCGCTGATCCATGCCATTATCTGCTGGATGTCGGTGATAAACGCCTCGGCGCGGTTAACTCGACTGTGAAAGCTGATGACACGCTTGAGGTCGTAGTCTTTGATTGCTTTCAGCAGACCAATCTGGGCTGCGAGCGATTGGGTATCGGTTTCGATGCCGGTATCGGTTCTGACCAGTTCGCGGTTTTCGATCCATTTTGCGATGGTTGGATTGTCCACGCCGATGATAACAACGCGATAATCGGTGAGCAGGTTTCTTGCGATTGCTTCACCAAAAGGAAGGGCATAGAGCACGTCTCCAAACAGGGTGGCATCATCCATGCCGACCACTTCGACGCCGCGCTCTTCAGCGGCTTTCGTAACATTACTGGAGTAGGTACGCGGGGTGGCGGTGGCGAACAGCCGCTTTTTACTCCGTATCAGTGAGTTGTCCAAAATGGTGGTAAAATCGCTGCCGACCTTACCGGCGCAACGGTGGGCTTCGTCCGCCACCGCCAGATCAAAGGCGGGGACTGTGCCGTCTGCATGAGCTTGCGCAATTACAGCGGAAGATTGGTAGGTGGCAAAGACTACCCGGTTGCCTGTGCCAGTGAGGAAATGTTGCACGTCTTCCACCGAAGATGTGACGGGAAAAGCCAGGTCTGCTACGGAGTGAATCGCTTCGTCGTCACCTTTTTTGCCGACGGTTTGATCGGAACATACGCACAGCACTTCAAACGGGGTGGCGGCGGCGAAGGTCCATTCGCGCAGGAGTTGGGACAGCAGGCCCAATGACGGCACCAGCACCAGTGTGCGTTCTGCCGCGAGGCATTCCTTGATCCAGAGCGTGACATACGTTTTGCCGGTACCGCAGGCCATGATGAGCTGCCCGCGGTCGGCATTCAACAAATTTAGCGAAAAGACGGTGATTGCTTCAATCTGGTGGTCGCGTGGCCGGGGTGGGGCTTTGCGTCTGGCGCTTGCGAGCATTTCAAAATTGGCGGGATATTCCAGCGCGGCACGTTCAAAATCAGACAGCAGAAAACGGACAACCGGCTTTTCCTGACCTTCGCATACTTGCCGGGCGTTGTTGCCGATGCGGTCGGTAGTAGCAATCAGCAGACGGTGGGTGATGTGTTTTCGATTGGATTCACTGAGGAACTTATCGACGTCTTCTTTGGTGATGTGATAATCGGGTGAATAACATTTGGCCTGAACAGCCCAGATATCGCCGTTCTTATGTCGGAATACAAGGTCAATCCCGCAATCCATACCCCAGCGTTCCGGATATTCATCCCACTGCCAGACTTGGTCAACCTGCGTTGACCACTCGGGATCGGTTTGCAGGAACCACTTTACGAATCGCTCAAACTGCCTGCCTCGTTTCAGAGGGTCGGCATCGAGGCTTTTGTAGAAATCAGAAAATTGAGTGGCCATTTAAAAGGTTCCAGTTGTCTCCGAGCTATCCGGTCCGACATGCTTCAATCTGCCTTGCTGCTTGAGTTAATCCAAGGCACAGGGCTGAAGTTCCTGATCTCAACCCCCTTACATCATTCCCAACAGCTCGCTCACCGTAATAATCCTGGTCTGCCTGAACAATTGAAGCACCAGCAAATCCTGGTCGCCGGTGATGATGTAAGCAGCCTTGCCAGATGC
>VFJM01000062.1 GCA_009886055.1 Geobacter sp.
GTTCGATCATGCCGATGACGCCATTCATCGGGGTACGAATCTCGTGGCTCATGGTGGCCAGGAAATGGCTCTTGGCTGTGTTGGCCGATTCGGCGGCGATTTTGGCTTGATGTAAATCCTCTTCGGCCTGTTTGCGCCTCGTGATGTTACGGGTAATTCCCAGCAGTGCGGCAATCTCTCCCTTCTCATTACGAAACGGAACTGCGTGTGTTTCAAGCCAGACATGGCGACCTTTAAACCCGATTAATTCAAATTCGAGCGTTCCGGAGGTCCCCTGAAAGACCTGTTTGGTAAGTGCGGAAAAGGCATCCCTCTTGGAGTCTGTGATCAAAGGACACACACATTGTCCTTTTACCTGTTCAAAAGAGTCGGCCTCTATTATCTCCAGTCCTGCCCGGTTCATCAATAACAGGTTGCAATCGGCATCGAGCATCTTGATGCACTCCGGTTCCGAGTCTATAATCGCCTTCAAGAACCGTTCACTGCTTGCCAAGGCTTCTTCTCTTTGAACGAGTTTATGGGCCATGGAATCAAATGACTCCGCCAGTCTGCCCAGTTCACCCCCTTTTACAAGATCAGCAACTCTTGTCTGATTGTCGACATCGGCAAGACTCTGAGATGCTTTTTCCAGTAACGTAATACGGGCAACTATAGAGCGTGCACCGATAAAGCTGGCAAACAGATACGCTAATATAAGAACCAGGCTAAAAAATACCAAATTTTTGATAAGTCGCGCATTTACACTTCCAAGAGCCGATTCGACCGGAATCCCTGCACGGACATACATATACGGTGACGACTCACCCGCCAGGCGCAGCTTACGACTGGAGATGATGCGTTCATCCCCTAAGGATATACCTTTGCCGACAGAGGTGCTTTCATCAGGTGCTTCCTGTACCTGCTTGAACAGTTCAGGATCAGATTGCTTCCCAATAAATTTTTCAGGCTCAACGGCTCTGTAAAGGATTTTCCCTTTGTGATCAAGGAGCACCATGCCGGCATCCTTGGGCAATTTACTTCGCTCAAGAAGTTGGGTGTACTTTTCCAGCGAGAACCCCACGGCTATAACCCCTGTGACATCGCCATGTTCATCTTTTATGGGGTAACTCAGGTTAAAAGTTGGCCGGTTTACTGCTCTGGATATTACGTATTCGCCTGACGATAATTGCCCACTTGCAAGAGCGTTTTTGAAGTATCTTCTGTCAGATATTATAAAGGGAGGTTTTGTTGGCACAGCGGTCGCCCAGACCGTTCCCGAACGATCAGCTATGAAAATGTTTGTAAAATCCGGGTTTAAATTGTGGATTTCTCTTAGGAGGGAAGTTGCTTTGGCAGCATCTTTTCGCTTGATCTCAGGTATTTGTGATAGCGAAACCATCAACTGCCGGGCTGATGCGATCATAGCCTGCTGTTCATAGGCCACCCTGTCAACAAGTTGTACAGTACCCATCCGGGCAACATTCATTGCCTCTTTTCTCTGTTGTACACCTGCATTTATAATCATACCTATTACGGGAAGAGCCATAATCATGACGATAAGACGCAGCTGGGATCTTATCGTCATCCGGTACAATAGGTTCATAATCCGACCTCATAGTGCTCGTTGTGGAATAGTCACAAGTGGCATACGCATATATTCTAATGTAAAATTAATATTTATCAAACATTTAATTGGAGAAAAATCCACCCAAAGCCCCCTTCATCAAATCAATCCAGCCACGCTATTCGTCCGACCGGCATCTGTGTTCAAGACCTCATCCGCCAACGAATCCGGCATGGCATATAACGGCAGCTTTTTATGTTCACATAACAGGGTGATTTATGCTAAAAAGGAGGCTTATTTTATCGAATCTGGGGGAATGCATGACGGAATACAGACCACTGCAGCAGCTGCCCGAGCCGGCCGGATACAAAGCCGGCGACGTGCTGGTGCTGATAGGGGAGCTATTTGGACGCGGCTACGCAAACGGGCTGGTTGACGAAGCCAGGCGGATCGGCATGACCGTGATCGGCACCACGGTCGGACGCAGGGAGAATAGCGGATCACTGAGACCGCTTACTAGCGAAGAACTGTCAGAAGCCGAGACTCTCCTTGGCGGAACGATCATCAATATCCCGCTGGAGGCAGGCTTTGACATGGAGAGCGTCGACGGCCTCCCTTCCGTGGCTGAACAGCTGAAGAAAGCCCGTCCTGATGATTTTGCCTCCATCAGCTTTATCGACGGAAGTGTCGAAAAAGCGTGTGCCGCCGGAACTGCCCGGTTTCGCTCTCATCTGGCACAGCTGGAAACCGAGCTGATCACGCGCATACCGGCAGATGCCAACATCCTCATCGCCCACTCCATGGCTGGCGGCATTCCGCGTGCCCGCGTCTTTATGCCGCTCCTGAACCGGATCTTCAAAGGAACCGGTGACAAATATCTGGCATCGGAACTGTTCTGGAACAGTCCGCTTGGGCAGCTCTGCAACACCAGCTTCAACGAAGTCACCGCGGACACCTTCCGGTATCTGATTGAAGGCACCGCAACCCTTCGCGAACGGAGTGCCCTCGCCGGAACCCGGATCGGTTACTCGGCGTACGGCTACCACGGCACGAGTGTGCTGGTGAACGGCGAGTATCGCTGGCAGTCCTATACGCCGTACGTCCAGGGTTTCGCCAAGATGCGGCTTGAGGAGATAGCCTCAGAGGCTGCTGCCAACGGGATCCGGGCGACTGTTTACAACTGCCCGGAAATTCAGACCAATTCCAGCGCCCTGTTTCTTGGTGTCGAGATATCACTCTACCCGCTTCTGAGCGCCATACGCCTCGAAGCCGGTGAACAGATTGCGGGACCACTTGAAGAGCGCTGCCAGGGCATGCTGAAGGAGGGGGAAACCGTAGCCGCCCTGCTGGCGCGTGCCGACCGCTATCTCTCCTCCCCTATTCTGAAGCAGATCGTTGACTTCTCGACCTGGCCGCAGCACAATACCCGCGAACAGGCCGAACTGATGCTGGCCGCTTCTGCCGAACTGATGGAGATGCACGCGGATCA
>VFJM01000282.1 GCA_009886055.1 Geobacter sp.
ACCTGTACCTCTTCCCCGGCCAGATGCCGGCTCGTACCGTCGGCGGCAACAAGGGTGCCGCTGCTGAACGGGTCAGCGCTCCCGTCGCTCCGGCGCATCCGGTAGAACATGATGTCCCTCCCGTCGTCCAGATGGAGAGCGAACCAGTCCCATCCGACCTGCCCCTGCTCCAGTGCGCTCGTGCTCCACTCCCGGTCGAGCCAGGAGAGTCCCGAAACGGCAAAGCTCTCCTCTCCGATCCGGATGGTGCCGGACGTCTCCATGCGCGGTATCGAATAGTAATAGGAGGCGTTGCCCGGTTCCCCCCCTTTGCGGCTCAAACCCCGCTCGCCGTTCAGGACTACCGGTGTAATGCTCCTGACCGCGAGGTCGATTGCCACGTCGCCATCGCGGGCTGCAAGCCGCATGCTCCATGGATCAGGCGAGGTCTCGAGCGCAGACCAGTCCTCGAGCCGGACGGCGAGCGGACTCCCGCCGGCTCCGGCAAGCCCGGCGGCGGCCCGGCTGAAGCGTTCGGCGTAATGGAACCGGTTGCCGGCCACGTCGGTGACGGCGAAGTGGGCCATGAAGACCTCGTTCGCCCCCCAGCGGGAGCTTCGCGCCGCCGGCCGGGGTTTGAGAGCCACACGGAAGAAGGTGAGCTGGTAGCCGTACATCTGCCCCTGCCCGGATTTCAGGTTGCCGGTGAAGTACCACCATTCGGTCCGGAAGCCCGGATGGGGGCCGTGGTCAGCCGGGAAAGAGAACCGGCGGGGAGCCGCGGCCCGGGCGAATCCACCCTCGGGCTGCCCGCCGAGGGCTTCGGTGACGCTGACGACCTTTCCCTGCTCCGCACCTTTTCTCTCCGGCAGGAGGAACAGCGCGGTCAACAGGGCGGCAACCGCCAGGACTGTGATCAAAAGCCACCGGTACGGCATGCTATTCCTCCCCTTTGAGGGCCAGGGCCGGCGAGGTGCGGGATATGGCCAGGGCCGGGTAGAACCCGGCCAGGATCGCCGCTGCCAGGGAGAGGAGTAGTGCCTGAAACAGGAGCGCCGGATCGATGGATACCTCCATGGTCCAGCCGAAGGAGCGGCGGTTGACCACGTAGACCAGAATGAAGGCCTGAAGAATGCCGAGGGGGAGGGAGAGGAGCCCCGCGATTGTCCCGATGAGCGCCGTCTCTCCGCAGATCAGCCCCCATACCTGGCGGGGAGTCAGCCCGATGGCGCGGAGAACCGCGAGTTCACGCCCCCTTTCAACCTGGATTGCCATGAGGGCGGAAAGGATTCCTGCAAAGGCCACGACCATCGTGAGCAGCCGCAGCACACCCGTAATGGCGAAGGTCCGGTCAAAGACCGCCATCGAGGCGTTGCGCAACTCCCGGTTGGAGATGATGCTGAGCCTGCTCTCCCCCCCCCTTTCCCTGATTTGCGCGGCCAGATCAAAGGAAGTCACCCCCGGCCGGGCATAGAATCCCATCCCGTCGACGCCCGGGTCGTCCCAATAGCGGAGATAGGCGGCGCGATGGATGCTGATGAGTCCCGTGTCCGAACCGTAGTCGTAAAATATTCCGGAGATCGGAAATTCCCGTTCCCCCCGACTGGTGCGGAGCGTCACCCGGTCACCTTTGTGGAGCCGGTGGCGGTAGGCATAGGGCTCCGACACGACTACCGATTCACCGCTCTCGAAACTGCCCCAGGCATCCTCCGGGGACCCTTCCTTGAAACGAAAGCCGACAAACGTCGATCTCGGAAGATCCATGGCGAAGATATCCATCGACTCCCCGGCCGACAAGATGGTGACCCGGCGCGTCAGACTCAATTTCTCCGCTCCCGGCACCCGGGAGAGGCTTTCCACCACGGCAGGGTCGAGGGGTGGCCTGTTGCGGCCGCTCCCGGTACCGGCGGCCGTTACGTAGACGTCCGCCCTGAGCCACCCTTCCAGCCACCTTTCAACGGTGGTCCGGAAGCTGCCAACCATGATTCCGACGCCGATGGTGGCCGATACGGCAACAACCAGCGCCGCCGTTGCCACGCCGGTCCGGGAGAGGGAAACCACGACACCGCGTGCCGCCATTCTGCCGAGTACTCCCAGCATGGCTGCCATGACCGGCCGGAAGGCGCGGGACAGAAGGACGGTGGCCCCCGGCATGAGGAGTGCGTACCCCATGATGACGGCAAACAGGGCGCTCGAAGAGGTCAAGCACCTGGCGTCCGGTTTCGCTGTCGAGGTTGCCGGTCGGCTCATCGGCAAGGACGAGTGTCGGCCGGTGGACCAGCGCGCGTGCCACGGCAACCCGCTGCTGCTCCCCCCCCGAAAGCCGGTCCGGATAGCTCTTGCCGCGGTCGCCCAGTCCCACCTGCTCCAGGAGATCGCGGGCGGACGCGCGGGACTCCGCCGTCAGATCGCCGGCCAGCTCCAGGGGGAGAAGGATGTTCTCCTCGACCGTCAGGGTTGGGATGAGATTGTAGAACTGAAAGACGAAGCCGATTCTCTTCCGGCGGAACAGTGTCCGGTCGCGCTCGGAGAGGTGGTTGATCGGGATGCCGTCAACGGTCACGGTCCCCCCTTCCGGCAGGTCAATGCCGCTGATGAGGTTCAGAAGGGTCGACTTGCCCGAGCCGCTCCGTCCCAGGAGAAATACCCACTCCCCCCGGTTGATGGTCAGGGAGGCGTCGCAGAAAACGACCCGTTCCCGTTCTCCTTCCCGGTAACTCTTGTCAATGCCTGCCAGCTCGACCAGCGGTGCTGATGTCGATGTCATCGATGATCCGTCCTTACACGCAGAGGAAGTTTTGTCATCGATTACCAGTATACCGTGAAACGGCAAAATCAAAAGGGAGGTGTCTGTAAAAGGGTTGGGGGTGGGGCTTCCAGGATCGTGACGACTGACCACCGGTGTCAGGACAAAAAAACATCCTTTTCATGGCGGAAACTGCTACTGTCTCATCCGGGTTTTCCGGATGGAACCGGGCGCAAAAAACGACGACGGTGCAATCGGAACTTTAACCCAAGCTCAATGAACCGTGATAGCGGGGAAATGATGGTACCGGACAGCGATCTACAGCCTCCGGAGTATCCCGAGCCACTCCTGGATGAAGAGATCGATATACTCCCGGCTGATGGCACTGGAATGCGGCGTAATCAGTACGTTAGGGAGCTTCCAGAGCGGCGAGGTATCGCCGAGCGGTTCATCGGCAAAGACATCCAGCCCGGCGCCTGCGAGGGGACCATCATTGAGGGCGCGTACAAGATCCTCTTCCCGGTAGCAGTTGCCGCGCCCCAGGTTGTACAGGTAGGCCCCGGGCTTCATGCTGCTGAAATGCCGTGAGGTAAAGATGCCGTCGGTCTCCGCCCCTCCCGGCAGGACAAAGACCACGTGGTCGGCGTACGGGAGTTCCTCTTCCAGCCGGTCGAAGGTAATCATCCTGTCAACGTCGGGATTGTCCTCGAATCCTGCCGTGTCGCGCTTGACGGCGGTGATTTTCGCCCCAAAGGCTTTGAGCAGTCCGGCTATCGACTGACCGAGCGATCCAAACCCGACTATAAGAACCCTCTGGCTGAAGAGCGCTACATTCTCGTTGTAGTCGAGGCGGCCCCAGACCCTGTTCTTCTGGTCTTCAAGAGACTTTCCGACCTGCCGGTTGAAGTGCAGCATCATCGCGAGAAGGCTTTCGCGCATGATACGGCCGTGGAAGCGGCCGTAAAATGTCCTCACCCGGCCGGTCGGATCTGCCGCGACCCAGTCATGCCCGGCGGCGGGCGTGAAAAGTGCTTTCAGCTTGACGGCGCCTTCGTACCAGGCGGGTTTGAAGACCCAGGCCAGAACGCAATCGGCCTCCGGGAGCTTTTCAAGAAAATCACGGTTCCCTTCTGCGACGGTAATACGCGTATCGGGAAGCAGCCCGCCAATCAGATCGAGATGCCGCGGTTTGAGAGTGAAGGCATCCACGCTGTTATGAAGATGGATGAGGAGGTTGTTGATTTTCATGGCGGCACTCTTTCGGCATTTCGCCGGGATCTGTTACCCTTGCGGGGAATATTATATCGTCATTCTTGTAATGTGTTGTCCCATGAATGCAATCATTGTCGAGAAAAACAGGGCGAACAGTATTGCCATGAGTATGCATATGATGACGCCTATGGAGATGACCCAGCTGTTGACCCCTCCCATCTCCTCCAGCACAGGAAAAAAATTCTGTGCCGATTGTGTCGCTCTTGTTTCAACGATTTTCCCTTTTGCATGCCGGTAGTACAGATAGTTGCCGATCATTCCGATTCCGATATGCAGGAGAACGTTGACTCCGGGGATGCAGAAGATGACAAAGGTGACAACAGCCAGCGCATACATCTTCCGGTACAAAAACCAGAGGAAAGTGAAGCCGAAGCAGGACCAG
This sequence comes from Geobacter sp., assembly GCA_009886055.1. Classification (GTDB taxonomy): domain Bacteria; phylum Desulfobacterota; class Desulfuromonadia; order Geobacterales; family Pseudopelobacteraceae; genus JACRCG01. The sequence goes on from VFJM01000282.1 coordinate 4,380, forward strand.
TTCCAGGTGACACAGAACTTTTCCCTGCCGGTAATCGTGAACCTTGAAAAGCTCTGGATGTAGTAGTGGGCATTATTCCCTGCAAATGCACGAATTTCATCACTGCTGATGCTGTCGACGTTAATGGTATTCGCACGCTCAAGATTGATCATGGAACCGCAGTAGCGACATTTGATTGCTTCATCCTGAATAGTTTCTTTGCAGTAAGGGCAGATCATGTAGAGAGAACTCCTTTGTAGCGGATACGGCCGACTGAATTCCGGGAACATCCGTGAGTAATTTCCATATGACTACTATAGTAAAACAGCGATAATTATCCATATAAATTTCTGCCTGAAAGAAAATGCCGAGCCATTGCCGGAGACATCAGCCACGACCTGCACACGGAAATACCGCAGACGTTACTTGAAAAGAGCGCTGAATCGTGTAGAGTTGTATTCTACAATGCATGTCAAGGAGGCACCGCCATGAAACGATTTATCTCCAGGATACCTTTCATTCTGCTGCTTGCGCTTCTGTCCGGCTGCGGCTACAACACCATGCAGGCCAACGAGGAAGCGGTGATTGCCGCATGGGGCAACGTGGAGTCCGGCTATCAGCGGCGGGCCGATCTGGTCCCCAACCTCGTGGAGGTGGTCAAGGGGTACGCAAAGCATGAGGCGGACACCCTCAAGGAGGTCACAGAGGCACGCGCCAAGGTCGGCTCCATGCAGGTCACCAGGGATGTCCTCAACGACCCTGCCGCTCTGAACAAGTTCCAGCAGGCGCAGGGAGAACTCTCCAGCGCCCTCTCCCGGCTGATGGTGGTGGTTGAAAGATATCCCGACCTGAAGGCCAACCAGAACTTCATCGATCTGCAGAAACAGCTGGAAGGTACCGAGAACCGCATCAACGTGGCCCGCGAGCGATACAACCAGTCGGTGCAGGTATTCAACACCAGCATCCGCACCTTCCCCAATTCCGTAACCAATTCCCTGATCCTGCACCTGCAGCGCAAGGAGGCGTTTAAGGCCGAGGAAGGGGCAAAGACAGCACCCAAGGTAAAGTTCTAAAACCAATAAGTCGTTTGACCGCAGAGGCCGCAGAGGACACGAAGGAAATAAATTTATTTCCAACTGCACTCACATACCAGACATGGTGAGACTTTCTTTTCCGTAACCCATGTTTTTACTCTGCGATCCTCTGCGTACTCTGCGGTAAAAGTTTTTGGGGTTTCATATGAGCTTCAAGCGTTTTCTCATCCCGGCCTTGCTGGCTCTCATGCCGCTGACGGCAGTGGCGCTGGACGTCCCGCAGCTTACGGGGCGGATCAATGACTACGCCCGGATACTCTCACCCGGGGCGACAACGCTACTGGAGCAGAAACTGGCCGGCTTCGAGCAGGAACAGTCAACCCAGGTGGTCGTACTGACCATCCCGTCGCTGCAGGGTGAAGACATCGACCAGTTTGCAATCCGCGTAGCGGATCAGTGGAAGATAGGTCAAAAGGGAAAAGACAACGGCGTGATCCTCATTCTGGCCCAGGCCGAGCGCAAGGTGCGCATCGAGGTTGGTATGGGACTCCAGGGGGTGCTGCCGGATATTACCGCCGGGCGCATCATCCGCGACATCATGCGTCCCCACCTGCGGAGCGGCGACTTCGACCGGGGTGTCGAGGCGGGGGTCGAGGCGATCATGGCCGCCACCAGGGGGGAGTTCAAGGCAACGCCCGGCGAACGGGCGCAGCGCCCGAAGCATAGAGATGCATCCACCTTTCTCACCTTCCTCCTCTTTACCGGCATCGCGGCGGCGGCCCTGGGTGCCGTTTCCCGCCCCATGGGAGGCGTTGCCGGCGCAGTCGGTCTCCCCCTGGCCGCCGCCATGGCCTTTCCCGCTCTTGCCCTGAAATACCTGCTCTTGCTGGGCGCTGTCGGGTTTGCCGGCGGCTTCCTTCTCAGTTTCCTGGCCCTCTTCGGACACGGAGGAGGACGCGGCGGCGGTGGATTCTACTGGGGAGGAGGCGGCTTCGGCGGCGGTGGTTCTTCATCCGGCGGCGACGGCGGATTCTTCGGAGGGGGGGGCGGCTTCGACGGAGGCGGCGCCTCCGACGGCTGGTGACAATCATGACAGAGACTATCTCCACATACCTGAACGCAGAACAACAGGCCATTATCCGGGAGGCGGTCAGCCGGGCCGAGGCCGGCACGTCGGGGGAAATCGTCCCCATGATTGTGGCCGGGAGCGACGACTACCGGGAAGCCGCCGTGCATGCCGCACTGATCATGGCCTCCCTCCTGTCGCTGACCGTCTCGCTCGTTGTCCACGACCCTTCGGTCTGGTTATTTATCCCGCTGACCTTCGTCCTCTACTTCCCGTTATCGGCTCTGGTTCGCCGCCTCCCTTCGCTCAAACTCGCCTTCACCCCGGCCGCACGTGTACGCGAAGTCGTACGCCATCGGGCAGTTCGCGCCTTTCACGAAAAGGGGCTGCACCGCACCCGCGAGGAAAACGGCATCCTCATCTTCATCTCCCTGCTGGAGCGCAAGGTATGGATACTGGGCGACCGGGGCATCAACACCGTTATCCCGCCGGAGCGCTGGACCTCCCTGGCATCCGCCCTGGCGTCGGGGATACGCGAGGGACACATGGTGGAAACGCTGGTCACAACCATCGCCGAGGTGGGTGATATCCTGACTGAACACTTTCCGCACCGCACGGACGACTCCAACGAACTCCCGGACCTGCTGGCGGAATGATTCTGTCTGCAATCCGTTGATGAGGATGATGCATGGCCAAAACCACAACCCGTTCCGTCTGCCCCTATGACTGCCCCGATGCCTGCGGCCTTCTGGTTACCGTCGAAAACGGTCGCGCCATCGCTGTCACCGGTGATCCGGATCATCCGGTTACGCGCGGCCTGCTCTGCCCCAAGATGGGCCATTATGAGCAGACCGTTCACTCTCCCCGGCGTCTGACAACGCCGCTGCGCCGTGTCGGGAGCAAGGGGCGCGGAGAGTTCGAGCCGATCTCCTGGGACCGTGCGATCGAACTGATCTGTTCGCGCTGGAGTGGCTTGATCGCCAGTCACGGGGGAGAAACCATCCTCCCCTACTCCTATGCAGGTACGATGGGGCTTGTGCAGCGCAATGCCGGCCACGCTTTTTTCAACAGGCTGGGAGCGTCGCGGCTGGAGAGGACGATCTGCTCACCGGCCAAGGATGCCGGCTGGAAGGCGCTTATGGGGGATACCCCGGCGATGGAAGCCGCTGAAGTCGAGGGGAGCGATCTGGTGATCCTCTGGGGAATCAATGCCGCCGCAACGAGTATCCACGCCATGCGGGATGCACAGTCGGCCCGGCGCCGCGGTGCCCGTTTGTGGGCGATCGATACCTACCGCACCCCGACCTGCGAAGCGGCCGACGAATCGTTCCTGGTCCGTCCCGGGGGTGATGGAGCCCTGGCGCTCGGGATGCTGCATGTTATTGAACGCGAGGGGCTGCTTGACCGGGAGTTCATCTCCGCCAATGTTTCCGGGTTCGAGGAGTTGGCGGCACGGATTCTGCCGGACTGTTCTCCCGCGCAGATGTCGGAGGTCTGCGGATTGTCGGCCGATGTCATCGAGCGGCTGGCGAGGGAGTACGCCGGGGCACAGGCACCCTTCATCCGCCTGGGGAGCGGTCTGACGCGCTACGGCAACGGCGCCATGACCGTGCGGACGATCAGCTCTCTCCCGGCCGCCGTCGGCGCCTGGGCAAAACCTGGTGGCGGCATCTTCATCGGCACCTCCACCGGAGGAGCGTTTCCGCTTCAGGCGGTGACGCGGGAGGATTTAATGAAGGGCGTGCCGCGACTGGTCAGCATGAACCAGCTGGGTGCCGCGCTGACAGAACCGGCCGATCCGCCCGTGATGTCGCTGTATGTCTACCACTCCAACCCGGCCACCATCGCTCCTGACCAGAATGCCGTCATCCGGGGTCTGGAGCGGGAGGATCTGTTCACGGTTGTTCACGAGCGCTTCCTGACCGACACCGCCCGATATGCCGATATCGTCCTCCCTGCCACCTCGTCGCTGGAGCATCCCGATCTGTATCGCTGCTACGGCAGCTACCACGCCCAGTACTGCAGGGCCGCCGTCCCTCCGGTGGGAGAAGCCAGGAGCAACTGGGAGGTGTTCTGCCTGCTGGCGGCCGGAATGGGGTGGGATGAGCCGTTTTTCCGCTTGTCGGCAGATGATCTGGTCGAGCTGCTGCTCGCAGAAAAAACCCCCTGGCGGACGGCAGCGGTTACCGAACGGCTGCGGCAGGGGGAACCGGTCATGCTGACTCCGCCAACAGAGCCAAAGAAAATATGGCTGACCCCCTCGGGAAAGATCGAGATACTGAACGAGCGGGAAGCGGAGTCTCTGCCGCGCCTGCTCCCGACTCATGCAGAGCGGGACGGATACCCGCTCCGCCTGCAGCCGGCGACCACGCCGTTCGCCCTCAATTCGAGTTTTTACGAGCAGGACGATCTGCGCTCGAAGCAGAAATGCATGGAGCTGCTGATGAACCGGGTCGACGCCGCGGCACGTGGCCTGTTTGACGGGCAGGCGGTGACCGCCTGTAACCATCTCGGAGCGGTGCGTTTTACTCTGCGGATTTCGGAGCGGGTACCGGCCGGAACCGTTGTTACCGAAGGGGTCTGGTGGAGGGAGTTCATCCCGGGGGAGCGCGGAGTGAATGCCCTGACATCACAGCGCCTGACGGACGGCGGACGGGGGAGCACCCTGTATGACGTGGCGGTGGAGGTCAGGGGGGCACATCTTACCACCCCTAGCCCCTCCTGCCAGAAGTAGGCGCTTCTAAGCGAAACAGGAGGGGGATTTTAGGCTCCCCTCCTTGATAAGGAGGGGGTGGGGGTGGTCGTCTTTCATGGGACCTTCTCCATCTCATGCCAGGCAAGAGCCGCCGCCCCCAGAACAGCGCCGCTACCCTCCGGCAGCTCCGACCGGAGCAGTTTTACCTTCCCCTTGTACGGGGTGAACAAACATTCTTCCAGATAGCACCGCGTCGGCGTGAGCAGCAGATCACCCGCAGCAGCCAATCCCCCCGACAGAAAGATCGCTTCGGGGCCCGTGTGGGCTACGGCATCGGCCAGCTTCATCCCGAGAATCCGGGCTGTCGTGTCGAAGGCCGCCAGTGCAATGGGGTCCCCCTCGCCGGCAGCCTCAAAGACCTGTTTTGAGGTCAGGTGGCTGAAGCTGACATCCCGCAGGCGGCTCGGATCAAGCCGCTGCGCCAGCAGTTCAGAGACGGTCCTGCAGAGGCCGGTGGCAGAAACGTATGTTTCCAGACACCCATGTTTCCCGCAGGCACAGTGCCGCCCCGCAGGATCGACGGTCGTATGCCCAAGTTCGCCGGCAAATCCGTCGGCGCCGTACAACAACGAGCCATTGACGATAATGCCGCTCCCGAGACCGGTCCCCAGAGTGATGACGATAGCGTGCTTCATCCCGCGTGCGCCGCCGAACAGCAGTTCTCCGATGGCGGCGGCGTTGGCATCATTGGTGATGGCAACAGGCAGGTGGTACCGCTGCCGGAACAGCTCAGCCAGGTTGACCGATGCTCCCCAGTTCAGGTTGACCGGATTTTCAACCGTTCCCCGGTAATAATTGGCATTGGGTGCTCCGATGCCGATTCCCGAAAAAGCCGTTTGCGGCGCGAGTGTCGCCCGCAGCTTCTCGATGGAGACCTGCAGACGGGAAACCAGTGTGTGAGCCGGCTGCTGCGCCTGTGTTTCCAGAGACGCCTCACATATCAGAACGCCATTGCGATCAACAATGCCGAAGGAGGTAGTCGTCCCGCCGATATCTATTCCGACCACACAATCGTCTCTCTGCATGCCTGCTCCTAATAAAAGAAAGTCACTACACAACCGTCAGGCTGTAGCCGCTTTCTTTCAGATAACTGATAATATCCTTGATATGCTCGTAGCCGCGTGTCTCCAGTTCCAGGGAGACATCGGTTCTGCCGATGGCCAATGATTTCGAGCGTCGGTCATGGGTAATGTGAAAGATGTTTGCGCGGGCGGCGGCGATATCTTGAGCCAGGGTTGCCAGTGCGCCGGGGTGGTCATCAAGCTCGACGATCAGCTTGAGGTAGCGCCCGCCGGCAATAAGACCGCGTTCCACCACCTGAGCGATGGTCTTGACATCAATATTACCGCCGGAAAGAAGGCAGACAGTCTTCCCCCCGATATCCGGAATTCTGCGATTCAAGACCGCCGCCAGTGTGACCGCTCCCGCCCCTTCGACCAGCATCTTGGTCTTCTCCAGCAGCGAGACGATAGCCAGTGCGATATCCTCCTCTTCTACCTGGACTATTTCATCGACGAGGTCGCATATCACCGGAACCGTTCGCGATCCGGGCAGTTTGACGGCGATGCCGTCCGCCAGTGTGACACGCACCGGCTGTTCAGTCGGTTTTCCCGCCGCAAAGGAGGCTGACATGGAGGGGGCGGCGACCGATTCGACTCCGATAATCCTGACATGGGGTGCCCGTTCGCGCAGCGCCGCAGCCATGCCGGCTATCAGACCGCCGCCGCCGACCGGGATGATGATGTTGCGCAGGTCAGGGAGTTCTTCCAGTATCTCCAGGGCAATGGTTCCTTGTCCGGCCATGACCAGTTCATCATCAAAGGGATGCACAAACAGTGCTCCGGATTTCTGCTGCGCAGCTACCGCTGCAGCACACGCTTCATCAAAGTTTCGGCCGGTCAGTACGACCTCGGCGCCATAGTCGCGGGTGGCCTGAACTTTCTGCGGCGGGGTTATCTCGGGCATATATACCGTTGCGGCGACGCTCAGCAGATCGGCTGAAAAGGCCACCCCCTGGGCATGGTTGCCGGCTGATGCGGTTATGACGCCATGGTTCAACTTCTCACGAGGTTGTGAGGTCATGAAGTTGAGTGCTCCCCGTATCTTGAAAGAGCCGGTTCTCTGCAGGTTTTCACACTTGAAATACAGCGGTATTCCCATCTGTTCGCTATAGTAGTGCGAATAGATCAGCTCGCTGCGCCGGACACGCTTCCTGAGGCGATCATACGCGTCTGAAATCAGATCGGTAAGCTGCATGGTGGTGTGCTCCTTATGAAAACGAAACCCGATACTAGCAGATGAGGCGGCACCGGTCAAACATACTTGGCAAGCGGCCGGTTTACTGGTACAGTTCCAGAGAATATTTTCAGGAGGAAACATGGATCCGATTCATCACCAAC
>VFJM01000089.1 GCA_009886055.1 Geobacter sp.
CCGTTTGAATGAAAGTGAGATAAGTTCCCAGTTACCGCAATGGCCGCTGACGCAGAGAACTCCATTGCCTTTTTCTTTGGCGTGATGGAAGTTGTCCAGTCCATGTACTGCCATCGAATCAATCAGTTCATTGCCTTTGTCATGATACAGGCGGCACACTTCGACAATAGAAATCCCCAGATTCCTGAATGTTGCCAAGGCAATTTGCTCGGCAGTTTCAAAAGTGCCTGTCCAGGCCGGGTGGCGCTTCATGAAAGGGAGTGCCTGTCTGATGTTGTCAATCGCAATCGATCTGCGAGCGTGAAGGATATTGTACAGAAACGTGCCGATCATTATGCCGATGCGGTTTGATTGAGATCGGGGAAGTGACGCTACGAACAGGGTAAACAGATAGAAGAGAACTGCTTGTGTCAGCCAGATAATCTTTTTCATTGTGGTGACTCGGGGTGTCTGGCAGTCGTATCGTCACGCTGACTGCATAACGTGAGAGCGAGACGGGCGACATGTGCCGATGCCCCCCCCCGCCCCAGCTTTGCCCGTATTTCGCCCAGTTTGCCTGTGATTGTGGCGAGATAGGTATGGTCGGTGAGCAGTCTCCCGACCTCGGCAGCGATCGCTGCGGGGTTTGCCTGGTCCTGTATCAGTTCCTGAACAACGGTTTCACCAGCCACAATATTGCAGAGGCCGATGTTGTTTACCTTTACCAGCCGTTTGGCAAGCTGATAGGTAAGCGGAGAGAGCTTGTAGATGATCACCATGGGCGTTCCCACCAGGGCGATTTCAAGGGTGACGGTGCCGGAGACGGAAATAACTGCGTCGCAGGCGCGGATCATGTCATGGATCCGGTCGCGGGTTATGGTAACGTCAATATTGCCAGCGGCGAGCAGCGGAACAATGTCCTCTTCATTCAAGGTGGATGCCAGCGGGAGGATAAATTGAATGCCTGGAAACTGTTCTCTCAGTTTACCGGCGGCTGCGATTATTACCGGCAGGAGTCGCTCAGTCTCGTTGCGTCGGCTGCCGGGAAAGAGGCCGACAATTTTACGAGACGGATCGAGGTTGAAGCTGGTCGCGGCGGAAGAGCGACCGAGTGTCACGTTGACGAGGTCAAGCATCGGGTGTCCCACAAAGGTGACCGGAACTCCGGCCTGCTGGTAGAAGGGCGCTTCAAAGGGGAGTATTACGGCCATATGATCAACAATGCGGGCGATCTTTTTGACCCGTCCCTGCCGCCAGGCCCAGATCTGCGGGCTGATGTAGTAGAGCACTTTTACCCCGGCCTTTTTGGCAACCTTGGCCAGCCGCATGTTGAAGCCGGGATAGTCGATCAGGATCAGCAGGTCGGGGGAATCATTCAGAACGATCTGCTTCAGTTTCCGGAAGGCTGATGAAATTACGTCGAAATGTTTAATGACTTCAACTAAGCCGACGACCGCCATATCGCTTGAATCTACGAGCGTTTCAACACCCGCTTCACGCATTCTGGCTCCGCCGATGCCGAAAAAGTGCAGGTTTGGATCAAGCTTGAGGGCTTCACAGGCGAGGTCGGCACCATAGATGTCACCGGAGGCCTCACCGGCCACGATCATGATGCGCCGCCCATTTTTCACGAGGTTTTCATCGCTATCCAACCAGTGCCTCTCGAATGGTCCGAGCTACCAGGCGAACCGACTCGTCGGGCATTTCCGGGTAAACCGGCAGCGACATGCAGCGACTGGCTACATCTTCTGCTATCGGAAGAGTCAAGCCGGCGTACGCTTCGGCGAAGACATCTTGTTTATGGAGCGGAATGGGGTAGTAGACAGCAGACGAAATCTGTCTTTCAGACAGTTTTGCCATGATGGTTTCGCGACGGTCCGTCAGCACGGTGTACTGGTGGTAGACGTGAACGCCTCTGCCATCTTCATACGGCACAGTGACAATGTCGCCGAGCAATTCAGAGTACAGGTGGGCGACGCGGCGGCGTCCCGTGTTAAATTCATCAATCCGCCGGAGTTTGACCCGCAGGATAGCTGCCTGGATGTCATCGAGTCGGCTGTTGAAGCCGATCACGCTGTGGTGATAGCGGACACGGCTGCCATGGTTACGCAGCACCTTGATCTGCTCTGCAAGCTCATCGGTGGCGCAGGTGACCAGTCCGCCGTCTCCGTAGCAACCAAGATTCTTGCTGGGGAAGAAACTGAAGCAGCCGAGCGGTCCGAGGGTCCCGGTCATTGCACCATCCACCGCAGCGCCGAATGATTGAGCACAGTCTTCAATCAGCAGCAGCTGGTGCTGGTCGCAGAGTGCTTTGATCGGCGCCATGTCGGCCGGTTGACCGAAGAGGTGGACAGGAATAATTGCCCTGGTGCGGGGGGTGATGGCCGCTTCAACCAATGCGGGGTCAATATTGAATGTTTTTGGATCGATATCGACAAAAACCGGGGTGGCTCCGGCGTAGCAGATCGCTTCGGCGGTGGCGATAAAGGTGAAGGGGGTGGTGATGACTTCATCACCCGGTTTGATCCCGGCCGCCAGGATGGCAAGCTGCAGCGCGTCGGTGCCCGAAGCGCAGGAAATGGCGTGTTTGGCGCCCAGGTATGCAGCGGTTTCCTGCTCGAAGGCGGTCACGTTGGGCCCCAATATGAATTGAGTGCTCTCTATTGCATCGAGAACCGCCCGGTCGATCTCTGGTTTAAGGGTGTGATATTGGGTTTTCAGATCAACCATCGGAATCATGAAGGTCTCCTGTCAAGACTGGCATTTATTTTGAGCGCCGTTTCCAGCGCCATCCGGCCGTCACGGCCGCTAACTTCGGGTTCCTTCCCCTCACGGATTGCCGACAGGAACGATTCGATTTCGCTCCGAAGCGCATCGGCTTCACCGAGCTCCCGCTCGTCAACCTTGACGTTGGGGATACCTGGGAACAGCTCCCCGCTCCCCTTCTGGGCGATCAGCATCTTACGGTTCTGAAAGTCGAGGGTAATATATGCGTTGCGCTGGAAGATGCGCATCTTGCGCTCGCTCTTCAGGCTGATGCGGCTGGCGGTGACGTTGGCTACGCAGCCGTTCTCGAAAAGAATACGGGCGTTGGCGATGTCTTCCTCGCCGGTAAAGACCGGAGCCCCGACAGCATCGACCCGCGCTACAGGCGATTTGACAATATGCTGGATGATTTCTATGTCGTGGATCATCAGGTCAAGAACCACGTTTACATCGGTACCGCGCGGTTTGAAGGGAGCGATGCGGACTGACTCGATGAAGAGCGGATCCTGAAGTACTCCGTCAAGCGCCTGTAGTACCGGGTTGAAACGTTCAAGATGGCCGACCTGGAAAACAGCCCTGTTTTTCTCTGCCAGTGCTATCAGCTCATCGGCTTCTTCAATCGTGACGGTAATCGGCTTTTCGATCAGGACATGCACCCCGGCCGCCAGAAAGTCACGTGCCACTGCATAATGGAACTGTGTGGGAACGACAACGCTGACCGCATCGACGCTTCCGATCAGATCACGATGATCGCTGAAAGCCTGGGTTCCTAACGCCGAGGCAATTTCTGCCGCACGTTTCGGATCGTTATCCACTACCCCGACCAGGTCGACATCCTTAATTGCGGCATATTTCTGGGCATGAAAGTTCCCCAGGTAGCCTACACCAATAACAGCTGTTCTTAGTGCGGTAGAATGAGTATTCTGCGTCTCTTCAGCAGAAAGCTCATTCGTTAGTGCACTTATCCTGTTTTTAAGGGTTAGCACGCTCATCCGCGACAGATTCCGCGCTTTGATTTTTCAATAAAGTTCAGCAGATAATCGACTTCGGGGCAATCGGTGATCTCGGATTTGATGCGGGCAATCGCATCAGGCAGCTTCAGATCGGCCATGAAGAGCGCCTTGTATGCCTTTTTTAGATTATTGATCGCCTCCACTGAGAATCCCCGCCGTTTGAGGCCGATCAGGTTAAGGCCGCGCAGTTTGGTGTCGCGCCGCCTGGCTGAGGTTGCTATCGAGTAGGGAATAATATCCAGAGAGACCATTGTGCCTCCGCCAACCATGGCATTCAATCCGATGGAGGTAAACTGGTGAACGGCGACCAGTCCGCCCAGAATAACGTTGTCCTCGATGGTCACATGACCGGCCAGAGTGGCCACATTGGCCATGACAACGCCGTTGCCGATGCGGCAGTCATGGGCTACGTGAGAATAGGCCATGAACATGTTGTTGTTACCGATGACCGTTTCAGCGTGACCGGTAACCGTGCCCCGGTGGATGGTGGCAAATTCGCGAATCATGTTATTATCGCCGATTCTGGTCCAGCACTCTTCGCCCCGGTACTTGAGATCCTGCGGGGGGGCCCCGACTGATGACTGGGGGAATATCTGGTTGTTCTCGCCGAGTTCAGTCCAGTCACCGACAATGGCATGAGCACCGACAACCGTTCCCTTGCCGATTGTGACATGTTTGCCGATGATGGCGTATGGTCCAACTTCTACGTCTGTAGCGAGGTTGGCAGTTGAATCGATTATCGCAGTCGGGTGGATCATGACGTTTCTCCCGTAAGTCTTACCCGCCAAGGAGGGATCAGAGTGTAATGTAGTTAGTTGGAATTATTTATCTGAGTATTTAACGTACGTATCCCGTTTATTGGGGGTGGCATGAAACTACGTCGTTGACACATTTATCCTGTTTGCCGGAATTTGGTGAGTCCGCAAACGTTGCTTTAAGATCTGCCTCGGTTACCAGGGTATCACCAACAAATGCCTTGCCGGCTACTCCCCAGATCCCTCTTCTATTCATCGTCGTTGTAACCTCAATGCGTAGCTGATCACCGGGAGACACCGGTTTCCGGAAGCGGGCATTGTCGATTGCCATAAAGTAGGTTACCTTGGCGCGGGTTGCTTCATCGGAAGCCAGATACGCCATGATGCCGGCCACCTGGGCCATGGCTTCGATGATCAGCACTCCCGGCATGACCGGGTGTCCGGGGAAATGCCCCTGAAAACACGGTTCGTTGATCGTAACGTTTTTTATGCCGACGCAGCGTGTCCCATGATCAACCTCAATAATCCGGTCAACCATCAGAAACGGGTAGCGGTGGGGAAGAATTCTCATGATCTCGTTGATATCCAATTGCATATTACCTCTCCTGAATGATCTGATTCAATGTTGCTTCAAGTTCTGCAACTCGCTTCTCAAGAGCCGACACCGTTTTCTTCAGTTCCGGCAAACGGGGAATAACCATGGATGATTTCAGCCATTCCTTGTGCGGCATGGCCGGAGATCCGCTATAGGCGGCGTTGGGCGGGAGGGAACTTGGTACACCGGACTGGCCGCCAACCATAACATTGTCACCGATGGTGAGATGACCGGCAACGCCGACCTGGCCAGCCAGCGTGACGTGATTGCCGATCTTCGCGCTCCCTGAAATTCCTACCTGGGACACGATCATGCAGTCTTCGCCGATCTGGCAGTTGTGGGCAATCTGCACCAGGTTGTCCAGTTTTGTACCGCGGCCGATATGCGTCACTTCAATGGCGGCCCTGTCTACACAGCTGTTTGCCCCGATTTCCACATCATCCGCCAACACGACAATACCGATCTGCGGGATGCGGTAATAGCCGCTGCCATCGGGTGCGTATCCGAAACCGTCAGAACCGATCACGGCCCCCGGTTGAATGATGCAGCGGTTGCCGATCAGGCAGCGCTCACGGATAACAGCGTTGGCGTGGATGATGCAATCCTCGCCGACCTTGACGTTGTCGTAGAGCACCGCACCCGAATAGACCACCGTGCGGGCACCGACGGCGACATTCCTGCCGATGCTGGCCCCCGGATAAATGCTGGCCCCTTCGCCAATAACCGCCGTATCGCTGACGATTGCTGCCGGAAGCACCCCTGCCGGTTCGTGAGGCGTAGTGTAGAACAGTGTCAGCAGTTTGGCAAAACCGAGATACGGGTTGGCAACTTCGATGGCGGTGCGGCCATAACGCTCGCCGCCAGGTGCCATAAGAACAGCGCCGGCGGATGTTTTTGCAACCTTGGCCGCATATCGGGGATTTGCGAGAAAGGTCACTGCGTCAGGTCCGGCGGTTTCGAGGGATCCAAGACCGGAAATTACGGTTTCACCATCTCCCCGCACAACGCCGCCGAGATATTCGGCGAGCTCTGTAACTGTTCGTGGCTGTGTCATACCGTTACTTCTTCCGGTTCGCATTGAACAGCTTCAACACTTCTTCAGTCAGATCGGCCTTTTCGTCGACGAACAGCATACTTTCATTTTTCACAAAAATAAAAGTGTACCCCTTCTGGCGACCGTACTCCTGGATGACCTTCTCCATTCCTTCCAGGATTCTGCGGGTCAGTTCTTCATCCTTCCCCTGCAGCTCATCCTGGGCATCCTTGGTGAAACGTTGGAAATCCTTCAGCTTGTTCTGATAATCCTTCTCTTTGGAAGCACGGGCGGAATCGGAGAGCAGCATCCCCTGTTTTTCCAGCTCATCTTTCAACTTTTTCAGATCTTCCTGCTTGACATTGATCTCGTCCTGATACTTTTTTACTTTGGCGGCCAGCAGTTCCTTGGCTTCTTTCCCCGCCTCGGAACCGTTCAGCGCGCGCTGCATGTCGATATAGCCGAGTTTCAGGTCAGCTGCAAAAACAGATGTAGACGCAATGCACGCCGCTACGATACCCGCCAGAATTGCCCGTTTCATGAATGTTTCTCCTTTAGTGGTTGTGGGCAGTCAGCCCATTAGAAATGGATAGTGCTAGAACATTGTGCCTATAGAAAATTCGAGCCGACCGCTTGTGCTGTCGATGAAATCGCGCGGATTGATCGGGATGCCATATTCGAGACGGAGCGGGCCGATGGGGGAAGCCCAGCGAATTCCCCCGCCATAGCTCATCAGCATGGTATTAAACGCGGTTCTTTTGTCGTTAAAAGAGTTGCCGTAGTCGAAAAACAGGACCCCCTTGAGGCCGGCGTCGGCGAGCAGAGGAAACGTTAATTCGACATTTCCGATGATTTCCTTGTTGCCGCCGAGGTAGACGATTGTCCCATCCGATCCGGTGCTTGTCGGTGAAACGGTCCTGGTCTTATACCCGCGCAGTGAATAAATACCCCCCAGGTAGAACTTCTCGTCGATCGGAACCGGTTGTCCGACGTCCCTGACGTAACCAAGGGTCAATTTTGTCGAAGCGATCAATTTCTTGTAGAGCGGATGAAAGTAGGTGTTGTCCAGGATGAAACGGGCATATTTATTGTCCCCCCCAAGGCCGGCGTATTCCATCGAAAACGAATCGATCATGCCTGTCGAAGGGTCCATCCGGTAGTCGGTGTTGTTGTGGGTGATACTGCTGTATATGGAACTGGTGGTTGTCGTGCCGAGCGGGTAGGTGCCGTAGAGATCCGCATCATGGAGTGTCTGGTATGCGGTGCTCGGTTTATATAAATCCTTGATTTCATACTTATACATCAAAAAGGTACCGATGAAATCGTTGATCGGATAACCGCCTTTGATGTCGGCGCCGACAAGTCTGCGGGTATAATCGGTGTAATCGCGCTCCGAGCGGTAGATGTCTCCCCCCAGAGTCCATTTGGAATCCATAAAATAAGGGTCAGTCAGCCCGAGGGCGTACGTTTGCGACGATCCACCGATGGAAGCAGAAAGATTAGCCTTCAGCCCCAAGCCGAGAAAGTTGGCCTGCTGGACAGAACCCTGGCCGATAAAGCCGTCCAGAGAGCTGTAGCCGCCGCCAATACTGAACGTGCCGGTCGGCTTCTCTTTGACATCGACATTTACGTTGAGTTTATTGCTGGCGCTCCCTTTGGCGGTGGCAATGTTCGCTTCCTCGAAGAAGCCGAGGTTCATCAGGTTCTGCTTGCTCCGTTTCAGACCGGTTGCACTGTACAGTCCGCTTTCAGTAATGCGCATTTCACGGCGGATTACCTTGTCACGGGTTTTGGGGTTGCCGGCAATATTAATCCGCTCGATCGACACCAGTTCACCTTTTTCGATGTCGAAGGTCATGTCTACGTTCTTCTTTTCGTTGTCCAGGCGGGTTTGAGGATTAATCGTTGCGAAGGCATACCCCTTGTCGCCGTACACATCGGTTAGAACGCCGATATCGGTGCGCAGGATGGAACGGTTAAAGATCTCGCCCGGCTCGCTCTTCAGCTTTTTGCGTAGATCGGCTGCCGGATCAAGGAGTTCCCCTTTGAATCCGATTGCGCCGATCCGGTATTGTTCTCCCTCGGTAATGCCAATGAAGACATCCAGCGCGGTTTTTGTCTCATTCAGCTTGACCACCGGCTCGCCGACCTTGATATTGATATAGCCGTTGTTGAGGTAGTGGTCGGATAGCAGCAAGGCATCATTTTTGAGGACCTCTTCCTTGTAGGTACCGGCGCCTGTCAGCCAGGACATGAACCATTTCTCTTTGGTCTCCATGACCCCCTTCAGCTTGCTGCCGCTGAATGCCTTGTTGCCGTCAAAGAAGATCTCCTTTATAAGGATCTTGTCTCCTTCAACGACTTTAAATGTTACCGTCAGATCGCTTGAAGAGCTCTTTTTTGTCTGAGTCTGCACATCTGCCAGATAATATCCTTCATCACCATACATTTTTTTGATCTTTGCAACGCTCTTCGCCAGGTCTTTTGATGAAAAAACTGAATTCTGGCGAAACTCGAGCGCTTCCTTCAGTTTCTCCGTTGTAATCTCCTTGTTTCCCTCAAACGTGATCTCGCGAACAATCGCCTTTTCCTGAACAGAGTAGACCAGTACAACCCCTTTGTCCGACTCCTCTTTCAAAGCCTGGACATCCTGGAAATGACCCAGTTTATAAATGGCCCGGATGTCGGCATCAGTTTTTTCGTTGTAGAGGATGTCACCGGCGCGCATCTTGATTACGTTAAGAATTGCCGCCTGCTCAATGCGGCGATTCCCCTCAATGCGTATTTCTACCAGTTTCTCTCCCTCAGCGTAGGCGAGTGTTGAGCCGCTCATCAATGCGAGCAGTATGGCTGATACTGTTTTTTTAAAACTGGGCACGCTTCCCCCGAAAATCATGTAGTTTTATCCACTCTTCCGTCTACCAGGTGAATGGTAGTTCCCATCGCCGCCGCCAATCGTTCGTTGTGCGTAACGATAACCAGGGTTAGTCCTCTTTTAATCTGCAATTCTGTCAGCATGGCATGAATACCGTCACTGGTTTTCATGTCAAGGTTGCCGGTCGGCTCATCCGCCAGCAGCAGTTCGGGCTCAAGAACAAGTGCCCGGGCTATGGCGACCCGCTGTTGTTCCCCGCCGGATAATTCACCCGGTCGGTGCGTCAGGCGCTGTCCAAGGCCGACGTCCTGCAGCAGCGCCTGAGCCATGGCAATGGCCTTGCTGCGTGGCACCCTGGCGATTAGCGCCGGCATCATGACATTTTCGAGTGCGGTGAATTCAGGTAGCAGGTGGTGAAACTGAAATACAAAGCCGATGCTCCGATTCCTGAATGCCGCAAGCTGGCTCTCATTTTTTTTGTAAATGTTTTCGCCGCGAAAACTGACCGTCCCGGAAGTTGGGCGGTCGAGTGCCCCCAGAAGATGCATCAACGTGCTCTTTCCGGCACCGGAGGCACCGACGAGAGCTGTTGTCGTGCCGGTCTTCATGTCAAGATCAATTCCTCTGAGCACATCAAGCGTGATTGCATCGGTGGTGTACGATTTGCTGAGACCCCGCACCTCGAGCAGATTACTCATAGCGCAGTGCCTCCGCCGGCAGCATCCTGGATGCTTGCCAGGCCGGATAGAGCGTTGCCAAAAACGAAATCAGTACCGCAGTAACAGAAATAAGTACCACATCCGACGGCACTACCAGTGAAGGGAAGTGGTCAAGATAGTAAATTTCCTTGCTGAAGAAATTCTGTCCGGTGATTTTCTGGATAACGTTGATAATCGGTTCCAGATTGAGAGCGACCAGCAGCCCCGAGACAACACCAAGGAGCGTGCCGATGACTCCGATAATCA
>VFJM01000339.1 GCA_009886055.1 Geobacter sp.
CTCTGTCAGGAGTTTTCAGTTTTTCAAATTGTGATGTTATTGAACCCAAATCGGCATAATTAACAGAAAAGGTTTCTGTCTTCAGTTCAATAGACTTAGCGGCAGTTTTTCTGATTTCCAGATCTTCCTCGGCTTGGGATTTAAACTTTCCTTTGCCTTTGATAAGAATAATATTACCATCTTCGCGTTTATCGAGTCCTTTTGTATCAAGGATAATATCAAGTGCCTGATCCCACGGAACATTTACAAGTTTAAGACTGATTGCTCCGGTAACATCATCGCCAAGCACAAAGTTCTTGTTGCTGACTTCGGAAAGAAGCTGGAATATTTTTCTGACTTCAGCATCTGCAAATTCCAGTGTGACTTTCCGCCCCTTATAGCTGCGTGAAGAAGCAAACGGCTTACCAGTTGATTCCAAAGGAGCAAGGTCGGTTGATATTTCCTCGTCAGCTGCCGGTGCAGCTTTTTGGCGAGCTGGTTTGTATTTCTGATCAGTCGCTTCAATAATAAGCTTATCTCCGGACAATCCTTCCGGATGTTTGAAATCAACATAAAGCATGTCCCCTTCCTGACGAACTTCAAAAGAGGCGGCAACACGAATAGCAATGCGAATTTTAGTATCAGTACCTTTTTTTGTTTTTATCGTCAGTGGAGTCACTCGAAGTACGGGAGAAACAAAGGAACGTGTTTCAAGCGAACGTTGAAGGTTTTTAGGCAGAGTTGAGTTTTTGATCGTTAACGTAACATATCCTGGAGTTTTTACCGGCTGATCAGCATTGATCTCTCCGTTTACCTTTACTGATACTCTCGATATGCTATCAACGATCTGAAAATCAATCATCTCAATTGCAGAGACACCTGGCGCTTGTTTTGCTTTGCTGGCGGCAATGCCTGGCGTTTGTTTTTCCTGGACAGCCGGCTTTGCTGCTTCGGGTTTTACCTCCGGCAGCATTACTTGTTTGGCTGCAGGCTTTGCATCAAGGGTAATGACAACCCCTGTATCTGCTTTGACGGCAGTTGCTTCAGGAAAACTTCCATTTACACCATCGAGAACGACGCGTACCTTGTCCGGATAAAGACCAATTCGCGCTGACGCAACACCAGAAGCGTTTAAAGGCAGCAATCGAGAAGACAAGCCACTTCTTACGTTCATTAAATCGACAACATACCGCTCCGGCTTGTTAAGCCTGAACGTTTTAAAGTCACTGATTGCGCCATCGAGAGCGAGAGTGACCGAATTATCTTTTACCAAAATGGCGGTCAGAGTTCTGAATGGGCCATCATTGCCGGCGGCAGGTACAGAAATCAACGCAGAAGTCGGCGATTCCGCAGCTACAGTGGGGGTATCGGCACGTTCTTTTTTTGCGGAATGAGCACTTTCAGCCAACGCAGGAAAAGATATCTTCAACTCGCCGGGATTGGTTGGCAACGAAGAAATCACGGCTTCACTGTCGCTTACGAGTTCAATTTCCATACGGGTCAGTACGCCCGCATCAGTATCAAAACGACTGGCTGTGACTGTTTTGAAGTTCCCTTTATTTATAATTACCGGTGCGGAAATATTCCCTTGCGTTACCTGGGAAAAATCAATAACGAGCCGAAGTGGTGATGTTGTCTTATAACTCGTGAATGTAGCGGGAGAAGTCAGCTTTATAGCCAATTCAGTGGTGGAACTATCGCCGGTTGCAACAACAGATTCAATACCGGCAAGCTTCTTCGCTTCCATCTGTTCGGCAGAAACTGCAACATCCGGCACAGCAGCAAAACAACTTGTAAGTAGTAAACATGTTATGAGCGCAATTCTCAATGTATGTTTCTTCCACTTCATACAAAACTCCTTATTGTTTCCTGGGAAGGGTAAGTTTTATATTCTCTTTCCGGACCCTGCCGTTGTCGCCTCTGAACTGCTCCAGCACATCAACCCCACTTGGGCTGATCGAGGTTATTCTGCCGTCATTTTTCCCAATCAACATTCCAACTTTCAGCACGTACCCTTTACCGGCTGGATCCGTCACCATTGCCTGATTTTCCCGACCACCGGTGATTATGCCAATCAGTTTAAACTGACTTACATCATAACTATGAATCGGCAGTGCATTGCGCTGTGCTTTTTTCAGTGATTCCGGTGAGCCTTTTGGCACTGTTTTAACGACGACAAAAGGCTTGAACGGGTCTTTTTTATTGCTGAAATCGAATTGGTTACCTGATGGGAGGGGAAGACGTAATGCGGAACTGACCTGTTTCTGGACAGGTTTCGGCTGCACAACTGCTGCTTTAATCGGCTGCGGCGGCGCAGGAGCCGGCGTCTGCTCTTTGCTGCAAGCTGTACACAATAGCGCACAGACAAGACTGACGGCGAGCACTGAGTAATTATTATTTTTTGGGAGCAATTTTTTTATCATCCTTAATCTCTTTCTTATCAAGGAAGCGGAATGTGGTGGCTAGACACGTAACCTTGGTCATCATGCGATTATTGACATTCTTGATATCCGAA
>VFJM01000222.1 GCA_009886055.1 Geobacter sp.
GCCCAGATCAGGGAGCTTGCGGACGTCGGCTGCGAAATCGTTCGTTGTGCGGTGCCTGATCAGGATGCCGCCCACGCCTTGGCTCAAATCAAGTTGTTAAGCGCGATTCCCGTTGTCGCCGATATCCATTTTGACTATAAGCTGGCGCTGCAGGTTCTTGAAGGCGGTATCGACGGCCTGCGTCTCAATCCGGGAAATATTGGCGAGAAGTGGAAGGTAGCCGAGATTGTCGCGTCTGCTGCCGAGCGCAAGGTTCCGATCCGGATCGGAGTTAATGCCGGTTCGCTTGAAAAGGAGCTGCTGCAGCGGTATGGGCACCCCTCAGCCGAGGCTATGGTGGAATCGGCGATGGGGCATATCCGCATCCTTGAGGATTTAAACTACCAGGAAATAAAGATTTCCCTTAAAGCTTCCGATGTGATGAAGACTGTGGCTGCGTACCGTCTGTTTTCGGAACAGTCAGACTATCCTCTCCATATAGGTATTACCGAGGCTGGCACGCTTTTCTCCGGGACGATCAAGTCATCGGTCGGGCTTGGCATCCTGCTGGCGGACGGAATCGGCGATACGATGCGGGTATCGCTGACCGGCGAGCCGAAAGATGAGGTACGGGTAGCCTATGACATCCTTAAAGCGGTCGGTTTACGTCAACGTGGGGTAAACTTTGTATCCTGTCCAACCTGCGGGCGGTGTCAGATTGACCTGATCCGGGTAGCAGAAGATGTTGAAAGGCGGCTTCAGGGGGTGGACAAGCGGATTACGGTGGCTGTCATGGGATGCGCAGTTAACGGCCCGGGCGAAGCACGTGAAGCGGATGTCGGTATCGCAGGCGGGAAAGGGGAGGGGCTTGTGTTCCGTCATGGCAAAATTGTTCGTAAGGTTCCGGAAGACCAGCTTGCCGATGCATTGATGGATGAAATATCCAAATTAGATGGGCTTTGAGTTTCACCGTGATGTTCCGAAGGATGTTGTGACAAATTAATCATGGTATGGACGTACCAGCCTGGGGATGCTTAATGTTATATTCACGCTATTTTATACCGACTATCAAAGAGACTCCTTCTGACGCCGAGGTAATCTCGCACCAGCTGATGCTGAGAGCCGGGATGATCCGCAAACTCGCTTCCGGGATTTATAACTACCTGCCGCTTGGGCTCCGCTCGATTCGAAAGTTCGAGAACATCGTACGCGAAGAGATGAATAAAGCCGATGCAATCGAGATGCTGATGCCGAGCGTCCAACCGGCCGAACTGTGGCAGGAATCAGGCCGCTGGGCCTTTTATGGCAAGGAGCTGCTGCGTTTCAAAGACCGTAAAGAGGCTGAATTCTGCATGGGACCGACCCACGAAGAGGTCATTACCGACATGGTGCGGCGCGAGATAAAAAGCTATCGTCAGATGCCGCTTAATTTTTATCAGATCCAGACCAAGTTTCGCGACGAGATTCGCCCCCGCTTCGGGTTGATGCGCGGCCGTGAGTTCATCATGAAAGACGCCTACTCATTCGACGTAGACAGCTCTGCCGCGGATCTTTCCTACAACAAGATGTATCACGCGTATATGCGTATTTTCGAGCGGTGCGGACTCAATTTCAGAGCGGTCGAAGCCGACACCGGCAGTATCGGCGGATCTTCTTCACATGAATTCATGGTGCTGGCGGATTCCGGAGAGGATGCCATCGTTTCCTGCAACGCATGCCGGTACGCCGCGAATGTTGAAAAAGCTGAATCACCTTTATTTACAGCAACATGCGATACAGTTTCTGAACCTTTACAGAAGGTGTCAACACCGGAAATGAAAACCATTGCCGATGTCGCGGCTTTTCTTAACGTTGCAACGGATCGAACCATAAAAACGCTTGTGTACGCTTCTGAAAATGGTGATCTGGCGATGGCGCTGCTGCGAGGAGATCATGAACTCAACGAGCTCAAACTTAAGAATCATCTCGGATGGGACGAAATCCAGATGGCGACCGAAGAGCAGATTTTTGTCTGCACCGGTTCACCTGTCGGCTTTCTGGGGCCGATCGGCCTTAAACAGGATATTCCGGTGGTAGCCGACCGGGTCATCCAGGGCATGATCAATGTGGTGCTGGGTGCCAATGAAAAGGATCAGCATTACGTCAATGCTGGTTGCGGCCGGGATTTTGAAGTTTCCGGTTTTGTCGATATCCGCAGCGTTGCGGCCGGCGATGCCTGTCCGCGCTGTGACACCGGCAAACTTGAGATGTGGCGCGGGATTGAGGTCGGGCATGTATTCAAACTGGGAACAAAATATTCCAAGGCATTAAACGCTACCTACCTTGATGCCAACGGTAGAGAACAGATTATTTTCATGGGGTGTTACGGTATAGGTATCGGCCGCACCGTTGCGGCGGCGATTGAGCAGAACCACGATGAAAACGGGATCATTTTCCCTCTTCCGATTGCTCCCTTCCACTGTTCGGTAGTGGCTGTCAATACAAAGGACTCCGGAGTCATGGCTGCTGCCGAAGAGATTTATTTCTGTCTCGAAAAACTAGGGATAGAGGTGCTTTTCGACGACCGCGACGAACGCCCCGGTGTGAAGTTCAAAGATAACGATCTGATCGGGATTCCGCTCCGGATTGTAGTCGGCAGCAAAGGACTGGCCGAAGGGAAGGTCGAAGTGAAGATACGCTCGACCGGCGAACTCCTGTCACTTTCGCTGGATGAAGTGGTGACAACCGTTAAACAGTTGATAGATGCAGCATTGGTACACGCAGAATAACCAGCAACGCCGGCGCCTTCCGGAAAAAAGGATTGACTCTGTCCTCGCGGTAGGCGTAACAGTCATACTATTGATGCAGTCGAACAGGATGCCGCGTCACGAGGGAAGGTACGGAGAGTCAGCGATAAACGAGCGGGTTGATACCTGCAGTTTTCCCCAATCACATGTAAAGCCGCTCACCAGCTGTGATGCTGGTGAGCGGCTTTTTTTTCTGAAAGTTTTACACCAATCGTTTATACTGTAACGAAATAACCCGCAAAAAAAAGAAGGAAACCAATGAGTACGAGAAAACTATCGGCAGGCGACATTATTGAAGCCCGTTGTACCAAGTGTCGCGAAGTGCTGAATCACAGAATCGTTGCCATGGTGGAAGGAAAAGTCGTACGGGTCGAATGCAACACCTGTAATGGCGTACACAACTATCATGCACCTCCGGCCGCAAAAGTGGCCAAAGCCCCCAAAAAAGCCGCCACAAGCAAACCCCGCACGACCACTGCTGTTCCGCGTGGCTCCAGGAAGGACCCTGCCGAAGCCGAGCGTGAAGAGTGGGCATCACTCCACCCGACGTTCGATCATGAAAAAGCTCTCCCGTACGACATGAATGCCAGGTTCAACGTCAAGCGCCTGATACTTCACCAGACATTCGGCATCGGACTCGTGAAAGCGGTGATTGTCCCGAATAAGATGCAGGTACTCTTCAAAGACGGGATCAAACTGCTTCGTTGCCTGTAATGTAATTAAACAAATTTGCCTTGATTTATAAGGCTGTTTGCATTACTAAACTACAGTCATATCTGTATACACTATAGCAATCAGTGCCACATATCGACCACCCGCCATCTAGTCCTGATAAACAGGATAAGTGCGTTAATAAAGTTCTTTTCTGCCGGCCCCGGTAAACGGAATAAGTACGTTCACGAAATAACTTCTGCAAAAAGTCTACAGAAATTATTTCTATCGTACTAAAAACGCAGAAAAGAACTTCTAACTTACTAGCCCTGATAAACAGGATAAGTGCGTTAACGAAATAATTCCCTGCAAAATACCGCAGGAAATTTTTTCTGACTTACTAAAAAGGAGAGTACCGATGTCTGTCAAACCGTTTGTTTATCAGGATCCGTTTCCGCTTGCGAAAGATGAGACAAAATATCGTAAAATTGAAGGTTCGGAAAAATATGTAACGGTCGAGAAGTTTGCCGACAAGGATGTCGTGAGAGTATGCCCCGAGG
The DNA here is from genome assembly GCA_009886055.1 of Geobacter sp. Taxonomy (GTDB): domain Bacteria; phylum Desulfobacterota; class Desulfuromonadia; order Geobacterales; family Pseudopelobacteraceae; genus JACRCG01. The sequence continues at coordinate 3,977 of VFJM01000222.1, forward strand.
CGCTCTCTATTCTTGCCAACGAAGCCATGCGTGATGTTTCCTTTCTGCTCCGTCCTGCCCACAATGAGCAGGTGGCCAAGATCCTGAGCGATCCGGAAGCATCGATGAATGACAAGGGTGTGGCACTGGCTTTCCTGCGCAATTCCGAGATCGCTGCCGGTTTTGAGCTGCCGGTCTGTCAGGATACCGGCACCGCAACGGTTGCCGCCAAGAAGGGGCAGCAGATCTGGACCGGCGTCAGGGATGAGGAGTGGCTTTCCAAGGGTATCTACAAGACCTATACGGAAGAGAACCTGCGCTACTCGCAGACCGTACCGCTCGATATGTACGAAGAGATCAACACCGGTACCAACCTGCCGGCCCAGATCGATATTCTGGCCACCGATGGTGATTACTACAAATTTGTTTTCATGGCCAAAGGGGGCGGTTCCGCCAACAAGACCATGCTGTATCAGGAAACAAAGGCGCTTCTGACACCGGACAAGCTGTTCAAGTACCTGATTGAAAAGATGAAATATCTCGGCACGGCCGCCTGCCCTCCGTATCACATCGCCTTTGTCATCGGCGGCACCTCTGCCGATGCCTGCATGAAGACGGTCAAGCTGGCCACCGCCAAGGAGCTCGACGGTCTGCCGACTGCGGGCAATGCCCATGGCCAGGCGTTCCGTGATGTCGAGCTGGAGAACAAACTGCTGGAAGCCGCTCAGAAGCTCGGTATCGGTGCCCAGTTCGGCGGCAAGTACTTCGCTCATGATGTGCGGGTAATCCGCCTTCCCCGCCACGGTGCTTCCTGCCCGGTCGGTATGGCGGTTTCCTGCTCGGCAGACCGCAACATCAAGGCCAAGATCACCAAAGACGGCCTGTTCGTGGAGGAGATGGACCGCAATCCGGGTCGCCTGATTCCCGCGCAGTACCGCGGCAAGCATGAGCACGGCGTCAAGATCGACCTGAACAAACCGATGAAGGAAATTCTGGCTGAACTCTCCAAGCATCCGGTGTCAACACCCCTTCTGCTCTCGGGTACCATCGTGGTCGGGCGTGATATTGCCCACGCCAAATTCAAGGAAATCATGGACAGCGGCAAGCCGCTTCCCGAATACCTTCTCAATCATCCGATCTACTACGCCGGCCCGGCCAAAACCCCGCCAGGCAAGGCATCAGGCTCCTTCGGCCCCACTACCGCCGGCCGGATGGATTCATACGTTGAAGAACTCCAGTCCAAGGGCGGTTCACTGATCATGATCGCCAAGGGGAACCGGAGCCAGCAGGTTACGGACGCCTGCAAGAAATACGGCGGTTTCTACCTCGGCTCAATCGGCGGACCTGCCGCAGTTCTGGCTGAAGAGAACATCAAGAAGGTCGAGTGTATCGACTTTCCGGAGCTTGGGATGGAAGCGGTCTGGAAAATTGAAGTTGAGAACTTCCCGGCATTTATTCTGGTAGATGACAAGGGAACGGACTTCTTTAAACAGCTCGGTTTGTAAGAGGTTCATATATTCACACACGAAAGCCCCGCGTGCGCGTGCATGCGGGGCTTTCGTGTTGAGTGCTCCCGGCAGGGCACGTGGCGTGCAGGCCGCCATCAAATCGGCGGCTGATGAAAGAGATAGTAAGTCGCATCGCGCCGACATGCACAAGGCCAACCACCGGACCGCTCATCAACAATGTAATCTAACCTTTATTGTGTTCCCGCGTATTACCAGAACTGCCACTTTCCCGTGAAAATGACATAGATCGCCAGTGCCAGATTCGTGACGGCATGGGCCAGCACACACTGGACCAGACTGCGGGTTTTGTATAGAATCAGGTTGTAGGCCGCTCCGGCCATGATGCCTGCATAGATGTAATTATGCTCGGCGCCGAATAACATGATCGTGAGCAGAAAAGAGCCCCAGGTGAATGTGCCGACCCGGACATTCTCGAAGTTCTTGTCGATGATGTAACGGATCAGAAAAGAGCGCCAGAAAAGCTCCTCCATCAGCGGCACAACCAGTACGGCTCCGATAATTCTGAAAAGGGCCATGACAATCCGGACAGGTGCGTTTGGCAGCAGCCGCGGGTTAAATCCCGGATCCGGGGCAGATGCACCCAGCGTCCAATCCATCTGAACCCAGAGCATGAATACCAGCACTCCCACACAGGAAACGGCCAGAGTTGTCGGAATTATCAACAGCTCTTTAAAATTCAGCTCGTAATACACTTTCCTGTATCTGTAAAGAAGATACCCTACTACGACTGTCTTCAGCGGATACAGGTAGTAGAGTGCTGTCGCTTCAAGCGTGATGAATCCATACTCAATCAGCGTTCGCACCAGCTCATCGAAAGCGATGAAAGCCATGAAAACTGCAAAGGGGAGAAAGCGGGGCTGGGCTGGTTTCATTTGGCAATTACCGTCGAGAAAAACACCAGCCACTTGTCCCTGAAATCCTTCAGTGACAGGGTCTTGAACTCTTTCCCCGGTTCGGTGCCGACGACACCCTCCAGCCTGAAGTCGGGAGCCGGCTTTTCGACCGTTACTGGTGGTTTTTCACTCCCCATTCTCCACACATTGCGATATTCACCCCCGCCCTCGGCGGGGGTAATCAGGATTCCCGCCACAGTCAATATCGTTAACGCACATGCAGCTATTACAAATCTTGGTTTCATGAAATATCCCTTCTGTGAAGAATTCCTGCAGGCTAATCCAGCTCACTCCCACGTAAAGGCGCCTTGTCAGATCAACCATGTACCAATATGTTAAAATAACGCTGAAAAATAGACAGGTTGTTGGTGAAAATCAGGATGCCGACTATTATCAGAAACACGCCGGTTATGATCTCAAAGATCCGGATGAACTTCTTGAAGCGGTTGAATATTTCGAGAAACTTATGCAGTGCAAGCGATGACAGAAAAAATGGTATCGCCAGTCCCATGGAGTACGTAAGCAGCAGTGCGATACCATGTGATACCGTTTTTTCGGTGGCGGCAACCATCAGAATGGAAGCCAGGATCGGACCGATACAGGGCGTCCATCCGGCTGCGAAGGTCAGGCCGACGAGAAAGCTTCCCAGGTAGCCGGCAGGCTTACGGTGAATCGTGAATCGCTTTTCTCCGAGCAGGATATGAATCGGGATAACGCCGGAAACATGGATACCAAACACGATAATAAACACCCCGCCAACCTTGCGGATCATCGGCATGTGGTTTTGCATGAAGTTTCCTAGATAAGTGGCGGATGCTCCCATCAGGACGAAGACAAAGGTAAACCCGGCAATAAATAGCAGTGAATGGATGATGGTCTGGTGACGCACTTTATTAGAGGGGTGTTCCGCCTGAAGATCGGTGAAAGAAAGCCCGGTAATATAGGTGATAAAGGAAGGTATTAGCGGCAGGACACAGGGAGAAAGAAAGGACAAGAACCCTGCAATGAGTGCTCCCAGGAATGTAATATTGGCGTCATCCATCCCCATCCTCCAATAAATTATTCATCGGATCATGATGTCTGCAATCATCTTGCGCTACAATTCCTTGAGATTACTGAATTCTCCCCAAGCCAGAAGGCGAATTCCAAGATATTCATAGCTTATTCCTCCTCAGTGGAGAGTTCTTAATTATAAAGATACTGTATCAGATAAGAAAAAATCCACAATCAACGATGGAATTTATAGTGTAAGAATGATCAGGTTTTAAATATCAGATTATTGCTAACAAGCAGATTAATGAGACGCAGTAAGTTAAGGTGGCATTCATGACAAGTCTTGCCAAGAGGGGAAAACGAGATTTTCCATAACCTTCCGAACTCCACTGGTGGCCTTGTTATACTTCTCCTGCCGTCCAATCATTAATTGGTATCATGACAACCTTCAAATTTGACAAGTGTAAATTCCGGTATATGTTGTATTCATGTGCTTATGTGAAGATATGAAACAGGGGTTGCAGTGTCTTGTTGATGGGAAGCGTCTGTAACGGGGAGGAATAAAATGAAAATATTATTTGCACTTATCGGACTCATGTTTGCAACCATTGGTCGTGCCGGCGCCTCTGACAGTTGCATCACCTGTCACTCGGATGTCAAACGCATGTCGGCCTTGGGAGTCGCTTCACTGACGGTAACCAGGCAGGAGGTCGAAAACCAGAGCCGCATGACGGCCGGATGCAGCGACTGCCATCTGGGCAACCCCGATGCGAACGAGCGTGACCAGGCCCATGCCGGATTGGCCCGCCTGCTGGTAGTGCGCAAGAAGGGACTGACGGCCGATGTTTCACCACAAACCCTGCCGTTGCAGTACGGCATCAATCCGATGAACCGCCTCTACATCGGCACCCAAAAGGATGGAAAGATCACCAGAGATGCTTCGGTGGCGGCAGTCTCCTGGCATGACAAACGTCGGGACACGCTGACTCAGGATTTCGACGTGATGAAAAAGACCTGCGGAAAGTGCCACGAGAAGGAGTTCGCTGAATTTTCGAAAAGTACCATGGGGACCAATGGTAAACAGAGCCAGTATAAAGGGTGGCTGGACCCGCGGCGAGGCCCCCATAATTGCGGTCCATGGTTTGAAGGGAACTTCGAGCGGATGCAGGCAGCCACCTCCGTGCCGATGTCGCGGGAGAGTCATCTGATCAACCAGAAAGCATGTAATACATGTCATGTGGGCTGTCTGGACTGCCACTTTACCCCCCAGCCGAAGAGCGCCGGAGATCAGTCCAAAGGGGCACACAGTTTCGCAAAGACACCTTCATCGGAGAGCTGTTACGGCAGCGGACGTGCATCGATCTGCCATGCAGGTCCGGAGGATCGCCGCCGTGGGGCCGGCTACTTCGGTGGTTCATATTCGTTTCCCGAGGGAAACGAACCGGATGTCCATGTAAAGGCCAAGGTCGGTTGTCTGGACTGTCACGAGAGTACAAAGACAAACGCCGCTATCGGTCATGGCATGATCAAGCGCCAGGCCGGTGACTCATGCGTGCGCTGTCACTCCGGGGCGGTCAAAAGCCATGTTACCTCGCTTCATAGGAAACTTACTTGCGAGGCGTGTCACATCCGGCAGGTTGCCGGTTATCAAGGCACCTACTGGGGGCCGGGCAAGATAGCTGGCGCCGCAACTCCTTATTTCAAGTTCAAGGCATATTATGGGTATATGCCTGAGCCTATATTGATAAAGAACCAACAGGGGAGCTGGATTCCGGTCAAACCTTTTCCCATGGCGGTCATGAACCAGAAGGAGTCACCCTTCAAACCCGGTTTGCAATGGCGTTATCCGGCTGATCTTCCCGATCTCCAGCGCACCGACGATGCCTGGGCCTACATCGGCATGTTCGGCGGGCTTCCGGAGAACAACAAGGCGCTGCTCTGGCTCCAGATTGACAAGATGTCCCACAAGCTCGGCAAAAGCCGCACCTGCGAGTCATGCCATGACGATCCGCAGGGTGCTCAGCGTCGACTGGTGACCTGGGAGTACAGCGATCCGGGTGCCGCGATTTTTACTGGAAGTCACACGGTTCTGGCTGACAGGAGCGGGCTCTTTATTCGTGACATGCGGTCTGACAATATCCAGCCGGAAGCCGGCTACACCCTGTCGGCCTTTGCTCCCTGGTTTTACCTGAAAGATAAATGGCAGGTCAAGGGTGACTTCGCCCTGCCTGCTATTAGCGACCGGAAGGGGTACGAGGCTGCCCGGATTAATTTCGAGAACGCCCGTAAATCCGGAATGCTACACAACTAAAGCAGGCAAACCATGTGATTCCGCCAGGTTCACGGCCGGCGTTTCATCATGAAGAGGTAGATTATCAGAAGAAAGGGGAGTGTCGAGAAGGCTGCTTCAAGGTTGCCTTGGAACAGATGCCATGTGCAGAAAGCCACCAGGAAGAGTACAAAACTGAAAAGCAGAATAACCGGCAGTCTTTTCATTGTGTTGCGAACTGTTTCTTCCATTACTTCTGTAACTCCTTGAACACGATTCGTACGCAACCTGGGGGGGAGGGGATGTAGTTTAGTGTTAAATAACACGGAACTCACGCTGATGGTTGACAAATTATCAACTTCCCCCTAGAAGAAGACTATGGGGAATGGAAACTTACTACTATCGAGATGGCCCCACAAATACAAATATCAATCGAGGACTGTATGTACCCTGAATCGGATGATTTGAGCGAATATCTGGTTTCCGACGCAATTGTTGACTGGCAGACTCCGGCCATCCGGGAGAAGGCTCTGGAACTTACAGGTTCATTATCAGATGAAGTTTCCAAAGCCCGTTGTTTGTACGAATGGGTGAGAGACTTCATTTCCCACTCCGATGATGCCGGACTCGACATTGTGACCTGCACGGCGAGCGAAGTGCTTCATCACGGTACCGGGATCTGTTTTGCAAAAAGCCACCTCCTGGCCGCCTTGCTCCGGGCGGTCAATATCCCGGCCGGTTTCTGCTACCAGGTTTTACGCCTGGATCCACCTGTAGATAATGAGCCGATTTTACACGGGTTTAATGCACTATACCTCGCAACTCTTGATAAATGGATTCGGGTCGATGCGCGGGGCAACACCAAAGGGATCAACGCTCAATTTAATATAAAGAAAGAGCAGCTTGCCTTTGCCATGGACCCTTTGGCCGATGAGTTCATCTACGAAACGATTTTTGCGGCACCGGTGAGCAGTGTTGTCAACGGAGATTTTAAACCGGTTGTGAAACTTCCACCGGTCAATTCTCCAGAACGGTATTCATTTATGGTAAAGCCTTGACGTATAGAAGATTCAGGGATTTTTAAAGAAATCGGGACAGATTCAGACCGAGGCAAAGGAGAAGGCATTTTCCATTTACGACGATAAATTTCAAAATCTGGCAACCAAGAATCTTTTTTTAAAAGCTCTGCCTGTTCTTGTGAGACTTTGCGAACAGGTAACAAGCCCAAAGGCAAAAGCTCCTGTCCCTTTCCTTCAGCGATAACAGGGGAGGGCTTGACGCGCCGATTTTTGCCGTTAGGGAGCAGGTTTGACCCACGTATCATAGAGCACCGCCGAACAAATCCATTTGCGGCGAGATCAGCAACGGGACAAGGGAACGATAATTCAGACTATCCATAAAAAAATTATATCGAGCAGGTGACCATGTTTTAATACGTTCGATTCGTAGAGGGTCTTGACGTATGCCGAATAAACACGCCTCACAGCCGGTAGATTGTTCACCGGTAGTTTTGAGGCCAGCGGGACAGGAAATAATGGAACCGTAACAGGCGGGATAAGGGAGGGATTTTGCAGATGCGTATTCAAGTATATCTTGACGTGTCCAGATAGATATAGGCGTAGAGCAGGGGGAACAAGCGTCAAAAGCGTTACATCCGGATTTTAAATAGGACAGTTCGCGAACTTGCGAATCTACGGCCATAGTGCCAATATAAGGATAAAGCTTAAATTCCTTTTGAAACTGCATCAGTGGTTTTTTCTTGAGGATTTTACAGCAGATGTCGCTAAAACGATAACCGCTGTTTATCAGATAACGATAGATTTGCGGGAGCATCATAACAGAGTTCCCACGCGTACCGTCACCGCGAATACCGGTCAAGCGAAGCTTACGTGTCACATGATTCCGATCATTCGGGTTTTGGAGATCAGAGAGGTAACGGGAGACGAGTTTACTTATTACAGGGTAGCCGTGAGTTTGAACAACATCGTAAAAGTTTTTTTTAGGTTTGATAAATATGCAATTAGGAACGGATTTATTATGATCGACTACAGTTGCATTTTCTTGGCCGGTATCAACAAAAACAGCGGGAACGTCAGGGTAGACGGAACGGACTAAATCGAGAAGGACGACTGAATCGAGACCTGACTTAGAGACGCAGACTTGACCATTAAAATGTTCATACCATTCTTGAATTTTAAGGGTTGAATATCTAATCTTGAATTCTAGAGACATTGATTGACGATCACGGAGTTCGGCTATTGACATCATGCAACACCCCCGCAGAGGACAAGAACCGCCCATGTCGTGCAGGTATCGCAATCTATGTGTTTTGAATACGCGATCACACAACCGCAAACAGTACATTCATGAGGCCGATGATTTTGGAGGGATACGAAACGACCAGAACGGGACGAACGACCAACAGTGATCATTTGAGGCACACTTGCTCGTACTTAACATAATATATCTTATGTGACATTTATGATAAGCTATTACAATTAGCTTGCATTTTCAAGGTTCTATCAGTAATGTAACCCAGTTCGCATCAAACGTGTTATGAGGAGCAGGACAAGGTATGAGTACTAAAGAAGAAGCAATTGAAGTAGAAGGTACCGTGATCGAGCCGTTACCAAACGCAATGTTCCGCGTTAAACTTGAGAATGAACATGTGGTTCTTGCCCATATTTCCGGCAAGATGCGTAAATATTTTATCAAGATTCTTCCCGGCGACAAGGTTACCGTAGAGCTTTCTCCATATGATCTCAGTCGCGGCCGTATTACCTATCGCGCCAAATAAGCAGCTCACTGATCGATTTATATAACAGGCCCGTCCATTCTGGAGGGCTTGTGTTGTTTAAAATACACACTGTGCGAGGAACAAATGTATACAGTTGCTGATTTGAAAAAAGGTTTGAAAATTACATTGGACGGCGACCCGTACCTGGTTGTCGCTTTTGATTTTGTGAAGCCGGGCAAAGGACAGGCTCTCTACCGCACCAAGATGCGCAACATGATCAACGGAACGCTGCTCGACAGAACGTATCGCTCCGGCGAAACGTTTGAACCTGCCAGCCTGGAAGAGCGTACGATGGAGTATCTTTACAAAGAAGGCAACCACTACACATTCATGGATCAGCAGACGTATGAGCAGGTCGTAATGGAAGAAGAAACGCTTGGGGATGCTAAAAACTACCTGCTTGAAAACCTGAAGGTCGAAGTAATGCTCTTTGGAGAAAAAGCCATCGGTATTTCTCTTCCGAATTTTGTCAATTTGCGCGTGACAGGTACCGAACAGTGGGCCAAAGGCGACACCAGCGGCAACGACTCCAAACCGGCCACCGTTGAAACCGGCTATGTCCTGCGAGTCCCCCCTTTCATCGATGAAGGCGAGCTGATTGTCATCGATACCCGCACCGGCGAGTATTCAACTCGCGTCAAGGGATAAACAATGAAAAGAGACGCCTTGTGGTTGCGGGCGAATGTAATCAAGACAGTACGTGATTTTTTCTGGGAGCGGGGGTTTCTCGAAGTTGAGACCCCCCTTCTTATACCCGCCAACGCCCCTGAAGAACATATCAATCCGGTAACCACCCTCCCCTCCTGGCAGCTTCAAACCTCACCCGAAATCTGCATGAAGCGTCTTCTCTGCAGCGGACACCAGAGGTTGTTTCAGATATCGCGCTGCTGGCGCTCCGACGAGCGAGGCTCCCGCCATCTGTCTGAATTTACGATGCTGGAATGGTATCGTGCCGGATGCGATTATCAGACCCTGATGACCGATTGTGAAGAGCTGCTGCAGCATGTTGCCGCTGTATGCCTGCCTGACAGTCGCTGTTTTGTGCATAATTCGGCAAAAATCAATCCGTTTGCCCCCTGGAGGCGTATCAGCGTCCAGGAGGCGTTTTTGCGTTTCGGGAATATCGACGTAAGGGATTGCCTCAGAAAAGGGCTTTACGAGGAGATTCTGACGTCGGTCGTCGAACCTGCTCTGGCAGGATTTGACTCGCCCGTTATTTTGATGGATTATCCCTCAGAGCTGGCTGCCCTTGCCCGCACTAAACCGGGGAATCGGGATCTGGCAGAACGGTTTGAGCTGTATGTTGGCGGATTCGAGCTGGCTAACGGTTTCAGCGAACTTAATGATCCGCTCGAGCAGCGTCGTCGCTTTGAAGACGTTAATCGCGCCCGCCGCGACGGCGGCAAGAGTGTGCTGCCGCTGCCGGAGCCGTTTCTCACTTCGCTTGCAACACTGCCGGCGTCGGCCGGGATCGCCTTGGGGATTGACCGACTGGTGATGCTGACCGCGGGAGTCGATACCATTGATGAGGTTGTGGCATTCACCCCTGAGGATCTGTAATGTCCTGGTAGGTCACCCGTTCACCGGTATAGGTGCGAAGCAGCAGCGTGGTTCCCCGTATTTCAACATCATCCGGAAGAATAGCAACCTTTCCTTTCCCTCCCGGCAGATCAATGACATAATGAGGTACGGCCAGTCCCGATATGTGACCGCGCAGTCCCCGAATTATTTCCAGCCCGGTTCGAACCGGGGTCCTGAAGTGGGCAGTGCCCTGGACGAGGTCCATCTGATGCAGATAATACGGTTTGACCCGCAGAGCGAGCAGGCCGGTCATCAAATCCCGCATGATCTCAACCGAGTCGTTAACCCCTTTCAGCAGTACCGTCTGATTGCCCAACGGTATTCCGGCATCAGCCAGCAACGTGCAGGCAGCCGCGGAATCAGCGGTTATTTCTTCGGGATGATTGAAGTGGGTATTGATATAGAGCGGGTGAAACTTTTTCAGTAGAGTGCAGAGATCCGTGGTTATCCGTGAAGGGAGCGTAACCGGCACCCTGGTTCCGATACGGATAACTGCGACATGCGGAATAGCGCGTAGACCGGTCAGAACCTTTGACAGCGACTCGTCGTCAAGCATCAGCGGGTCGCCACCGGACAAAATGACATCATGGATTGTAGGGTGTGCTGCAATATACTCCAGAGCAGTGAGAAGCGCATCTTCTCCCATGGGAGCATCACCACTTCCCACAAGCCGTTTTCGCATACAAAAGCGGCAGTACACCGGACAGCGATTCGAAACCAGCATGACCACCCGGTCAGGATAGCGGTGGATAAGCCCCGGGACCGGGCTTAAGGCCTTTTCGTCCAGAGGATCCGGGCATTGGGAGTGATCTTCCAGTTCACGTGCATCCGGCATGCACTGTTTCCAAATGGCATCGTCGGGTTGCTTGATAAGGCCGGCATAATAGTCCGTCAACCGAACGGGATACCGTGCTGAAACGAGGTTAAAGGTGTCTTGAGATTCAGCGAGCATCGTTTTATTATAGATAGTTGCAGCGTTATAAGTGAAGTATCGCATTAACAATAATCCTGCCTGGTTATAACGAGAGATTGATCCGGAACTGCAAACGGATGTATTTGATTTTTCTTGAAAATAGTCAGCTTTTATGAAATACACAACTACTTAATGAACAGCATTCTAAACGAAACTACCTGATCATCTACGCGAACCTGAAATCTGGTTATCTGCCTATGTACACAAAATACTATGGATTCAACGAAAAACCGTTTACGCTGACGCCAAATCCCCGTTTCATCTACCTCAGCAAAAATCATAAGGAAGCCTTTGCCCATCTGCTGTACGGTGTCAATAATCACTACGGTTTTATCGAGCTTATCGGCGAGGTCGGAACCGGTAAAACGACCGTACTGCGTACGCTGCTCAGTCAGCTGAACGAGGTTAACTACCGGTCAGCATTGATTTTCAATCCATGCCTGACCGGAGTAGAACTGCTTCGCAGCATCAATCATGAATTCGGGCTGAATTCCGGGAGCGAATACGCCAACGAGTTGCTTGATGAGCTTAACAGGTTTCTCCTGAAAGAGAATGCACGGGGAATAACCGTTGTTCTGGTAATCGACGAGGCCCAGAACCTGTCACCGGAGATTCTTGAGCAGTTACGGCTTATCTCCAATCTTGAAACCGAAAATGACAAGCTGATCCAGATTGTCCTGGCGGGGCAGCCCGAACTGTCATCCCTTCTCGATCGACCGAACTTGAGGCAGCTGAATCAGCGCATCGCCGTACGTTACCGTCTTGGCTCCATGAGTATGGATGAAACGCGTACCTATATTCGTCACCGGATGGTGGTTGCAGGCGAGACGGGTGGAGTCTCTTTCAGTCGCCCTGCTCTTAAAATGATACATCTGTATTCCCGCGGTTTGCCCCGTCTGATCAATAATCTCTGCGACCGGGCGCTGCTGATCGGCTATGGAGATGAACAGCGGCGTATTTCAGCGGGCATCGTTACACGGGCCATCAGAGAACTGCTGAATGCACGCCAAGGAAAGCGATACTCTCTGGTGCTGGCCGGCATCATTACCCTGATTCTTGTCTGCGCAGCCCTGATTTTGACATCATATTACGTCAGGGCCAATGAAGCCGGAAGCGGACCTGCCGGTAAACAGACTGAAAAAACGTCAGGAAGCGTTAAATGAGCTCAATTCTCAAGGCACTAAAAAAACTGGAACATGAAAAATCCGGCCACTGCCCGGATTTGTTGAAGATCGATTCAGATATTCTTAAAGTCGCAGATCCTTCCCCGCGTTTTTCTCCCCTGAGTGTGGTGTTCCTGTTTCTGATGGTTTTTGGAGGGGGAGCGGCAGTTGCCATTTTTTTCATGAAAGATGCGAAGACTCCGCCGGCAACAATCAAACCGCAACCGGTAATTTCCGCAGAAAGCCTTCAGGTTCCTCCTCCGGTGGTCAAGCCGGAAACTCTCCCCGCTGAAATAAATATCGTTCCGGCTCGCACGGAACCAGCCTTCAAAGCCTTGCGTACACAGCATCCCATAACGCCCGTTGCCGGCAAAGGTGCGGATAGTGCTGCAGGGAAACCGGCCAGGGCCGCTGTCTCGAACGTTTCCGATAAGCCGAAAGAGGCGGCTGAAGCAGCAGATGGAGAGCTTCCTCCCTCCGCCGTTCCGACTCTCAGGGTAAACGGCATCGCATTCCAGAACAGCGGTGCAGACAGTATGGCAATCGTCAATGGAACGCCGGTTTCAAGCGGTTCAATCATTGAAGGCATAACCGTAGAGGAAGTCCGGAAAGATCGGGTACTGTTTCAGCGTAACGGGGAGAAGTTTGAGATCCGGATGGGACAGGCAAACCGATAGGAACGGAGTCAGCGGGTGATGACTTTAATAAATTTTACCAGATAATCGACACCCGACCAGATAGTCAAAAGTGTAGCAATCCACAGAAAGAACATGCCGACGTTATGCATGTTGACTGTCAGGAGTGTGTGGTGAATTCCGAAGAACCAGTTGTAGTCGTAATGAAGCACCAGACCTAATATCGCTACAATCTGGAATATGGTCTTGAATTTCCCAAGGTTACTGGCCTGAATTACAATTCCCTCAGTTGAAGCAATCCCGCGCAGACCGGTAATAATGATCTCACGCCCCAGAATTACCAGCACCATCCAGGCAGGAACCCGATCAAAGGGGAGGATCATAATCAGGGCCGCCATGACAATCAGTTTATCGGCTATCGGATCCAGAAATTTGCCGAAGATCGTGACGATTCCCATCCGGCGGGCCAGATAACCATCCAGCCAGTCCGTAATGGATGCCACTGCAAAGAGGGCCGCAGCCCAAAAACCAGCGGATCGTGATGGCGACATCAGTAACGCTGCAAGGAGCGGTATGGCCGCAATCCGCGTCATGGTAAGGATATTGGGCAGGTTCAGGATCTGATTCGGCCGACTGGAAGTCATTATTAAATACCGCTTTCCTGATAGGACTTCATGTAGGAAAGAACCCGGTTAACATAGGTTCGTGTTTCAGTATAGGGTGGAATTCCGCCATATTTGGCGACCTTGCTGAGCCCGGCATTATATGCAGCCACGGCCAGTGAAACATCGCCCCGAAACGTATCAAGCAGAAAACGAAGGTATTTCACCCCACCCTCGACATTGTCTTTTGGATTGAATCGATCAGCTACTTTCAGCGACTTGGCGGTATCGGGCATCAACTGCATCAGGCCGCTGGCGCCTTTACTGGAAACGGCATTCGGATTGTAGCCGGATTCAGCATGAATAACGGCTTTTACCAAACTCGGGTTGACGCCGTATTTGGCCGAACAGCTCTTGATTATTTGTTCATATTCAGCCGGATTAACCGTTGATGCATATTTGAGTTTTGTCCGCAGTTCCTTGTCTTTTTTGAGGTCACGCATGAAAACTATAAAGCGCTTATCGGTTGGTGCATCAGTGAAATGGACGATATCATCCTCATCAACATACCGGTAGATATCAGCCCTGGCACAACATGGCGCTATCAGCAGAGAGAGAAATACTACAGCGAGACAGAGCATGGCACAGGAAACATATGACGGGAGTCTTGATAACATAAGTTCCCATAATCCCAGAAGACGCGGATTTGTCAAGAGATATTCTGTTTAATGTCCTTTTGATGCCAGTTTCAAATTGACTTTTCAGAGGTCATGCTCTACAAAGATTCTTTGCGTAAGGGGGAGTTGATATGAGTGAAAAACCTGTAACCTATAAAGATTCCGGGGTTGATATTGCTGCCGGAAACAATTTTATCAATCTGATCAAGCCGTTAGTAAAGGCCACGTCACGACCGGAGGTTCTGGCTGACATAGGTGGTTTCGGCGGTTTGTTTGCTCTCAACACGTCGAAATATAAAAATCCTGTTCTGGTTTCCGGTACCGACGGTGTCGGCACAAAACTCAAAATTGCTTTTCTGGCAGACCGTCATGACACCATCGGCATCGATCTGGTGGCCATGTGCGTAAACGACATAATTGTCCAGGGAGCTGAGCCGCTCTTTTTTCTTGATTATCTTGCCACCGGAAAGCTGCTGCCGGAAAAGGGCGCCGAAATCGTGAAGGGGATCGCCGAGGGTTGCAAACAGGCAGGCTGCGCGCTGATAGGCGGAGAAACGGCTGAAATGCCCGGTTTTTATGCTGATGGCGAATATGATGTTGCCGGATTTACCGTCGGTGTTGTGGACCGTGATAATATTATTGACGGTTCAGCCATATCGGTCGGAAGCAAACTGATTGGTATTGCATCCAGCGGGTTGCACAGTAACGGTTATTCTCTGGCACGGACGTTGGTATTTGATCGTCTGGGACTCTCCATACATGACGAATTCCCTGGCGCCGGAGCTTCAGTAGGTGACGTGCTGCTGACCCCGACCAGAATTTATGTCCGCTCAATTCTAAATCTGCTGAAAGATTTTTCCATTAGCGGTATCGCCCATATCACCGGTGGCGGACTGTTGGAAAATGTCCCGCGCGTCCTTCCCCATGGGTGCCAGGCTCACATTCATACAAACAGTTGGGAGCGACCGAATCTGTTTACGGTTTTACAGAAGGCCGGTAACGTTGAACGCGACGAAATGTACCGCACCTTCAACATGGGAATCGGAATGGTCCTGGCAGTGGCGGAGAATCAGACTGAAGAGATAATTGATCGCTTGAAGGGTTTGGGGGAATCGGCCTGGGTAATCGGCGACATTTCGGCTTGCAGTGTAGGTGATGAACGGGTCGAGCTGGTGGAGGGATAAATATGTCAGGGAACTCGCCCTGCCGGATAGGCGTCCTGGTTTCGGGGAACGGTACGAACCTTCAGGCCATTATCGACCGGATAGAAGCGGGAGAGATCAGTGCCGAAATAACCTGCGTCATCAGCAACAAAGCGGATGCGTATGCTCTAATCCGTGCATCGCGGCACGGGATACCGGTTGTTGTCCATGAAAACGCCGGGTTTGCCGAGCGGCGATCATACGACGCCGAAACGGTCGAAATTCTGCGCAGCCATAAGGTAAACCTGGTAATTCTTGCCGGCTTTATGAGAATTCTGACAGACGTTATGGTCAACGCCTTTCCACATGCAATCATGAACATCCACCCTGCCCTGCTTCCCTCTTTCCCCGGTCTCCATGCCCAGCAACAGGCTCTTGACTACGGGGTTCGCTACTCAGGATGCACCGTACACTTTGTCGACTGCGGCACGGACACCGGCCCGATTATCCTGCAATCGGTCGTTCCTGTAGAACAGGATGACACGGAAGAAACCCTCTCAGCACGGATTCAGAAAGCTGAACATCAGACATTTGCTGCGGCAATCAAACTGTTTGTAGAGGGAAAAATCAAGGTCTCTGGCCGCAAGGTTTTGATCTCAGAATAACGGACTCGTTATTCGCTTACGTCTCCGATTGTTTTCAGCAGATGACCTGAAGCTGCATCCCATTCGCGAATCCAGTTATCGCCCTCCCCCCGCTGTAAACCTTGTTTTAATATCCTTGATTTCATTCCCACTATGAAGTGCGAGCAGCCGAAAAATTGCAGGGCTACATGAAGGCGATAGAACGTCAATACCCTTGGTTCGGGGAAGCTTTCGTATGGCAGACACCAGTAACCGAGCATGAACGGGCAGTAGAGTTGTAGGCAGGACCGGGTCCGGTGTAGCGTATGTCGAAGTTGATGAGGTGGGCGCCGGTAACGGGACCGGCACCACGGGAGGCAGGGACGCCGTGAGGATCATGACATGAAGAACAGGGGGTCTTGTTGCCGGGGTCCGCACCGACAGTTGCGTAGAATCCCAGTACATGCGAGCGGTGCAGGGAAGCGCTGTCTGAATGAGGGAGCGTTACAGGGTTGAGCATGAAATTTGCGTCATGGCATCTGAAACAGAGCGGGTAATCGCTGCCGAGTGAGGGGAATGTTTCTACGTTACTATCCTTGAGGATATGCGACACGTTTGATCCATGGGGGGCATGACAATCCGTACAGTAGATCCTCTTCATCGTAGTCTGGTAGTCGGCTTTGAGGCTTCTGCCGGCAGCGGTTCTGTCGGGGCGATCGACCGATACCGGATGGAATGAGGGATTGCTGGAAGCGAAACGCTGGCTCTCATCAAACGTAACAAATTGACGGGAAGGACGGAGAGACGAGTTGACTGCAAACGAATCAGCTGAGCTCCCGGCATGGCACTTATAGCAAATTTCAAACTCATAATCCGCTGTTCGATCGGTATTGTCCACCCGGACGCCGCGCAGCGGACCACTGATA
>VFJM01000385.1 GCA_009886055.1 Geobacter sp.
ACTTTTCAAACTCTGCCTTGATATTACTGCGCTGATCCCGTTCCAGACCGAAGGAGTCGATCAGAGGCTGCTCAGGACCGAGAAAGCCCATCGCAAGGAGCACCAGCTGAGCGGGGCGCACCCGTTCGGTGCCGGGAACCGGCTGCGGAACAAACTGCCCTTTCTCGTTCTTTTCCCAGGCAACTTCAACGGTATGAACCGCAGTGACCGTGCCATCCCCATCGCCCTCGAACCGTGTAGCGGTCGTCAGGTATACCCGTGGATCGTCACCGAATTTTGCCGCTGCCTCTTCCTGGCCGTAATCCACCTTGTGGGTCTTGGGCCACTCCGGCCAGGGGTTGTCAGCGGCACGTTCATCCGGAGAACGGGGCATGATTTCGAGCTGGGTGACACTGCTGCAGCCATGACGGAGTGATGTGCCGACACAGTCTGTCCCGGTGTCGCCGCCGCCGATAATTATGACGTCCTTCCCCTTGGCCGAGATGAAATCATCATTCCCGCCCAGCAGGGCCTTGGTGTTGGCGGTCAGAAACTCCATCGCGAAATGGATCCCCTTCAGACCGCGGCCGTCGATCGGGAGATCGCGCGGCAGGGTGGCCCCGGTCGTCACGAGCACGGCATCAAATTCACTGCGCAACTTCGCGGTTGGAAACTCGCGCCCCCCAACCTCGGCATTGCAGACAAAGGTAATCCCTTCGGCTTCCATCAGCTTGATGCGGCGGAGCACGACCTGATGCTTGTCGAGCTTCATATTGGGGATGCCGTACATCAGGAGACCGCCAGGAAGATCGGCGCGTTCGAAGACCGTCACAGCGTGACCGGCCTTGTTGAGCTGAGCGGCGGCGGAGAGCCCGGCGGGGCCGGAGCCGACTACGGCGACTTTTTTTCCGGTGCGTGCTGCGGGTGGCTCGGGGGTAATCCACCCCTCTTCAAAGCCCCGTTCAACGATGCTGACCTCGATGTTTTTTATCGTAACAGCCGGATCGATGCTCGCCAGCGTGCAGGAACCCTCGCAGGGTGCCGGGCAGACGCGCCCGGTGAACTCCGGAAAGTTGTTGGTTTTAAGCAGCCTGTCCAGCGCCTGATGCCAGAGGTTGCGGTAGACCAGGTCATTCCACTCCGGGATCAGGTTGCTGATCGGGCAGCCGCTGGCCATGCCGCTGATCAGCACGCCGCTGTGGCAGAACGGCACTCCGCAATCCATGCAGCGCGCCCCCTGGGTGCGCAGATCCTCATCCGGCATATGCAGGTGGAATTCGTTCCAGTCGTTGATTCGCTCCAAAGGTGTCCGGTCAGCCGGCACTTCGCGAGTATATTCCATGAATCCAGTTGGTTTTCCCATAATTGTATCCCTATGTCAGATATCTCATATAAATTAGTAGGGGCGTATTGCACGCGCCCTGGCGGCATGTCAGTTGCGGCAGCACGGGCGCACGCATCGCGCCCGGCGACCTATTCATGCCCAACAATATGTGAATTTTCCTCGAATGCGGCGGCCAGAGCATCGTCACCGCTGAGCCCTACGGCATGTGCCCGTTCAAGTGCCTGCAGTACCCGTTTGTAATCCCTCGGCATAACCTTTACAAACCGCTGCAGGACGTTCTGCCAGTTGATAAGCATCATCGTTGCCAGGGAGCTCCCGGTGTTTTCGGCATGTTTTTCAATCATTCCCTTGACGGTCGCAGCGTCGGCATCATTCAGCTGTTCGAGCCCGACCATCTCCGTATTGCAGCGGGAGGCAAAATCACCCTGTTCGTCGAGGACATACGCAACGCCGCCACTCATGCCGGCCGCAAAGTTGCGCCCGGTCTGACCGAGGATCACCACGATACCGCCGGTCATGTATTCACAGCCATGGTCGCCCACCCCTTCAACGACGGCGTTGGCACCGGAGTTGCGCACGCAGAAGCGTTCGCCCGCCAAGCCGCGGATGTAGGCGGTGCCGCTGGTAGCTCCGTAAAAAGCGACATTGCCGGCAATGATGTTCTCTTCAGCCTTGAAGGTTGACCCAACAGGCGGGTAGAGTATGATCGTGCCGCCGCTCAGCCCTTTCCCCAGGTAATCGTTCGCGTCACCGGACAGCTTCAGGGTTATGCCGTGCGGTATGAACGCCCCGAAGCTCTGACCGGCGGAGCCGTTGAACGTGAGGCTGACCGTATCGTCCGGCAGCCCCGTGGCGCCGTGATGGCGGGTTATTTCGTTACCGAGGATGGTCCCCACTACGCGGTTGACATTGGTTATCGGCAGCTCGGCGCTGACCTTTTCGCCCCGTTCAATGGCCGGCTGGCAGAGATCCAGCAGCCTGGACATGTCGATCGATTTCTCAAGGCCGTGATCCTGACTTTCGGTACAGTACCGTCCTACATTCAAACCGACTTTCGGCTGATGAAGAATCTGGGAGAAATCGAGCCCCTGAGCCTTCCAGTGATCGACAGCCTTGTTGGCCTCGAGGACATCACAGCGACCGACCATTTCGTTAAGGGTACGGAAACCGAGCTGCGCCATGATCTCGCGCAGTTCCTCTGCGACAAAACGCATGAAGTTGACGACGTACTCCGGTTTGCCGCTGAAATTCTTGCGGAGTTCAGGATCCTGCGTTGCCACGCCGGTCGGGCAGGTGTTGCTGTGGCAGACACGCATCATGACACACCCCAGAGTAACCAGCGGAGCAGTGGCAAAGCCGAACTCCTCGGCACCCAGCAGGGCGGCGATGGCGACATCGCGCCCGGTCTTGAGCTGACCGTCAGCCTCGATGATGATCCGGCTGCGCAGGTTGTTCAGCAGCAGGGTCTGATGGGTCTCAGCCAGGCCGAGCTCCCAGGGGAGACCGGCGTGCTTGATGCTGGAGATCGGTGATGCTCCGGTACCGCCATCATACCCGCTGATCAGCACGACGTCGGCATGCGCCTTGGCAACCCCGGCGGCAATCGTGCCGACACCGACTTCCGATACCAGCTTGACGCTGATACGGGCACGGCGGTTGGCGTTTTTCAGATCGTGGATCAGTTCGGCCAGATCCTCGATTGAGTAGATGTCATGGTGCGGCGGCGGCGATACAAGACCGACGCCCGGTGTCGTATGACGCGTTTTTGCAATCCAGGGATAGACCTTGGTGCCGGGCAGTTCGCCCCCCTCGCCCGGCTTGGCGCCCTGAGCCATCTTTATCTGCAGTTCACCGGCATTGCTCAGATAATCACTGGTGACACCGAAGCGTCCTGAAGCCACCTGCTTGATGACGCTGTTCTTTGAATCACCCTGTTCATTGGTCCAGGTAAAGCGTTCAGGATCCTCGCCACCCTCACCGGTATTGGATCTGCCGCCGATACGGTTCATAGCGATCGCCAGCGTTTCATGGGCTTCCTTGCTGATGGAACCGTAAGACATGGCGCCGGTCTTGAAACGTTTCATGATAGTTTCAACCGGTTCCACCTCGTCAAGCGGCACGGAGGGCATATTCCCCTTGAATTCGAGCAGGCCGCGCAGGGTGTAGTGACGCGTGTTCTGTTCGTCGATCAGTGAAGAGAATACCTTGAACTCCCGATAATCGTCGGTACGGGTCGCTTTCTGGAGCGAGGTGATCGTCAGCGGATTATACTGATGCTCCTCACCGTCCTTGCGCCACTGATAGACACCGCCCGGGGCAAGCGTCACCTCGGGAGCAACCCGCTCCGGATAGGCTCGTGCATGACGCTCCATCAACTCCCGGGCAATTCCGTCTATGTCGGTTCCACCGATGCGCGACGGCGTCCAGGTGAAATAACGGTCGATCACGGAGAGGTGCAGACCAACCGCCTCGAATATCTGTGCACCGCGGTAGCTCTGTACGGTGGAGATCCCCATCTTGGCCATGGTCTTGACAACACCCTTGATGGAGGCCTTGATGAAGTTCTTGACCGCTTTCTTATGGTCGAGCCCTGGCAGCATCCCCTGCAAAATCATGTCATCCAGCGATTCGAAAGCCAGATAAGGGTTGATGGCGTTAACGCCATAACCGAGCAGCACGGCAAAATGATGTACTTCTCGCGGTTCACCCGATTCCAGTACCAGCGAAACCCTGGTGCGGGTGCCGCTGTTGACCAGGTGATGATGAAGCCCGGAAACAGCAAGCAGTGCCGGAATTGCCGCATGATCCCGGTCTACCCCGTGGTCGGAAAGAATTATGATGTTACTCCCCGCATCGATAGCCACGTCAGCTGCCGCAAAAAGCGCCTCCAGCCCGCGTTCCATACCTGCAGCGCCTCGGACCACCGGAAAAAGGAGCGGCAGGGTCGCCGATTTAAACCCCTCGCGGTCGATCTGGCGCAGCTTTTCAAGTTCCTGGTTGCAGAGCAGCGGATGATCCAGCTTGATCATCCGGGCGTTCTTTGCCGTCGGCTCCAGCAGATTTCCCTCGGAACCGATCAAAGTGGTGGTGGAGGTAACAATCTCTTCCCTGATCGGGTCAATCGGCGGGTTGGTAACCTGAGCGAATAGTTGCTTGAAATAATTGTACAGGAGCTGGTTCTGGCTCGAGAGCACTGCCAGCGGCGTGTCAATGCCCATTGAGCCAAGCGGCTGGATGCCGTCAAGAGCCATCG
The DNA here is from genome assembly GCA_009886055.1 of Geobacter sp. GTDB lineage: Bacteria > Desulfobacterota > Desulfuromonadia > Geobacterales > Pseudopelobacteraceae > JACRCG01. Next base: position 4,578 of record VFJM01000385.1, read on the forward strand.
GCCCCAGAACAACACGCTGATCCTCGTAAGTGTAGCCAAAGGCCTGCTGGCGCTGAGTAAGAGTGCTGCGGTCGGGCAGATGCATATCGGAAGTGTATGGCAGTTCTTCAAGGCTGATGTGATTCTCCTTAAGCCACCGTCCGTACGGATGTGCCAATGCCAGCTCCCTTTTTATTTCCTCATCGGGAACAATACGCCCCTGCTCCGTATCCACCAGGAACATTTGCCCCGGCTGAATCCGGCCCTTGCTCACGACTCGCCCCGGATCGATCTGCAGGACACCGGCCTCTGATGCCATGATGACCAGATCATCGTTCGTGATGTAATAACGGGAAGGGCGCAGCCCGTTACGGTCAAGAATTGCTCCGATACTGCGACCGTCTGTAAAGGCGATTGCTGCCGGGCCGTCCCACGGCTCCATCAGACTCGAGTGATACTCGTAAAACGCCTTTTTCTCTTCGTTCATGTCCGCGCGGTTTTCCCACGGCTCCGGGACCATCATCATGACGGCGTGGGGCAGAGAACGACCGCCCATGACGAGCAGTTCCAGACAGTTGTCAAACATGGCCGAGTCTGAGCCTCTGGTGTTTATGATCGGCAAAACCTTCTTGATTTTCTCGCCGAACAGTCCGCTTGCAAAAAGATGCTGGCGTGCATTCATCCAGTTGAGATTGCCGCGCAGGGTATTGATCTCGCCGTTATGGGCCAGATAATGATAGGGGTGAGCACGGTCCCAGCTGGGAAAGGTGTTGGTAGAGAAGCGGGAATGCACCAAGGCGATGGCGCTTTCCATCGCCGGATCGCGCAGTTCAGGATAGTACTGGTCTACCTGCACCGGCATGAGCATGCCTTTATAAATAATTGTCCGGGTGGAGAGGCTGCAGACATACCACTGCTCGTCAACCTTGGCACGTCGAATCTCGTTGGTTGCCCGCTGATTGATGATGTAAAGTTTGCGGTTGAAGGCTTGCTCATCGGTGCAGTCATGCGGACGTTTGAGAAACATCTGCCGCACCATCGGTTCCCCTTCCCATGCGGTATTGCCCAGAGAAGAATTGTCAGTCGGCACATTGCGCCAGCCAAGTAGTTCTACCCCTTCCTCGACTAGTATTTTTTCAAGAATGTGACGGGCGGCATTACGCTCGGGCGCTTTCTGCGAGGTAAATACCATGCCTACACCGTATTTGAAGGGTCCGGGGAGTTCAATGCCGAGCGGGGCACAGGCCGAACGCAGGAAGCTATCCGGCATCTGCATGAGAATGCCGGCACCGTCTCCGGTATTCGGCTCACTCCCGGTGGCACCGCGATGATCCAGGTTTACAAGTATTTCAAGCGCCTGGCTGACGATATCGTGGGACTTCTTACCTTTAATGTTTACGATGAACCCGACGCCACACGCGTCGTGCTCGAATTGAGGATCATAGAGGCCCTGTTTTTCTGGTGGTCGGTTGTTTTTCATAGGGGTAACCTTTTGATTTTCTTTTATGGGTAGCTTGAAACTAGTGCTGGGATGTTTTTATTAGCAGGGAGTGTGCCACATCTTATGCCCCGGTTCAAAATCATATCAACTCCGTTATATATCAAGCAGGTTGACGCGATTTACCCACCAGCAGAACTAACCAATTATGAGTGCGCTCACGAAAACGGAGCGGCAGACTGTGTTATTTGCAAACACCGTTGAGTAGCGATGCATCTTCCTGCATTCATATATGCCAGCAGATCAATAATGATTTCAGTAAATTGCAAACAGCCACGACATGCATGCCTTAACCAACTGTGCACATTTTAAGTGCACAGCATGATCACTATGCCTAAAATATAACCACAGAGATCAATAGCCCCGCCAAACCGGTACCAATTTTCACAATATATTTATGCGAGGTGATTATATCTGCGGCATTACCAGGGTGGCCGATACCGGTGCTGCTTACGAACTGAGCTGTGTTCTGCAGAAGTATACCACAAAAAAGAGCCCGGCTTGGCGCCAGGCTCTTTTTTGTGCAGTTTTGCAGCTGTCGGTTTCGATAATTATTGAGCAGTCCAGCCACCATCCACTGGAATTGCCGTTCCGGTGATCTGATCAGCGCCCGGCGAACAGAGAAAAAGCGCCAGCTGGCCAAGCTGTTCGATTGACACAAACTGCTGCGACGGCTGCTTCTCTGCGAGCATACTGCGGCCGCCCGCCTCGAGATCAACCCCGAGAGCCTGGGCCCGGGCAGCGATCTGCGGCTCGATCAACTCCGTCCTGGTCCACCCGGGACAGATGGCATTACTGGTGATGCCGGAACCGGCCGTCTCGAGGGCGACGACCTTGGTCAAGCCGACCAGACCATGCTTGGCTGCGACATAGGCCGCTTTGTTGGCCGAAGCCACCAGGCCGTGCACCGAAGCGACGTTGATGATCCGCCCCCAGCGGTTACGCCGCATAAACGGGACCGTATGGTGGATCGTATAAAAGCTGGAGGAAAGATTGATGGCGATGATAGCTGCCCATCGTTCGGGGGGGAACTCCTCGACCGGTGCGGTATGCTGGACACCGGCGTTATTCACCAGAATATCAACGCCGCCGAATGCCCCCGCCGTACTCTCCACCAGTGCAGCGATCTCCTCCGGCCGCGTCATGTCTGCCCCGTGGAATCGAACCGCAACACCGAACTCCGTTTCCAGCCCCATCCTGGTTGATTCGATCTTTTCCGGGTCACCCAGACCATTCAGCATGATGCTGCACCCCTGACCGGCAAGAGCCCGGGCGATGCCAAGCCCGATCCCGCTGGTCGAACCGGTTATAAGCGCACTTTTCCCTTTGAGCATCCCCTGTTCCTCCCTCATGACAAACCGCTATATATCCCGTTCCACAACCATGGCGATCCCCTGTCCGCCGCCGATGCAGAGCGAGGCGAGCCCCCGCCGCAGGCCGCTCCGTTCCATCTCATGCAGCAGCGTTACCAGTACGCGGGCGCCGCTGGCGCCCACCGGGTGCCCCAGCGCGATGGCGCCGCCATTCACGTTGACCTTGCGGCTGTCCAGGCGCAGCTCGCGAATCACCGCCAGTGATTGCACCGCAAAAGCCTCATTAAGCTCTACCAGATCGATATCGTCAAGCGTCAGACCCGCTCTGGAGAGTGCTTTGCGGATCGCCTCGACCGGTCCCATGCCCATAATCCTCGGGTCAACACCGACCGTCCCCCACCCCACTATTCGGGCCAGCGGTCGAATACCGGCCTTCCCGGCAACCCCTTCCTCCATCAGCAGGAGCGCCGCCGCGGCATCGTTGATGCCAGACGAATTCCCTGCGGTGACGACACCACCCCCCCTGAAGGCCGGGCGCAGCTTTGCAAGGCTCTCCATGGTTGTGTCGCGGCGGGGATACTCATCTTCTGCAACCAGCAACGCTTCCCCGCGCCTGCCGGGAATTGAAACCGGGGCGATCTCCCGGGCAAAGCGCCCTTCGCTCAGCGCCTTGGCGGCTTTTTGCTGCGACTGCAGGGCAAAGGCATCGGCCTCATCGCGCGAGATATGATGCTGGTCGGCAATATTTTCCGCCGTAATACCCATATGGATGTCGTAGAAGGCATCCGTCAGGGCATCTTTCAGGATGGTATCCTCAAGGATGCCATTTCCCATCCGGTAGCCGGATCGAGCCTTGTCCAGCAGATAGGGGGCACGGCTCATGCTTTCCATCCCGCCGGCCACGATCATATCCGCCTCCCCGGCGGCAATTGCCAGGGCACCCAGGGCGACACTCTTCAGACCCGAGCCGCACAGTTTGTTAACGGTGTAAGAAGGAACATACTCCGGGATACCGGCCCCGATCGCCGCCTGACGGGCTGGATTCTGGCCGCATCCGGCCTGCAGAATCTGCCCCATGATGACCTCTTCGACCCGCTCCCGGGATACCCCGGCCCTGCGAATAACTTCACTGATGACCACCTGGCCCAGTTGGGCGGCGGGTACAGAAGCGAGTGAACCACCGAAGGAGCCGATCGGGGTTCGGGCGGCAGAGGCGATAACGACGGTGCGCATGGAAGGGTTCCTTTCTCTCAGAGCGTCGGAGGAATAATCAGCTGCGGTTCGCTGCAGGCCTGAATATCAGCGGGGGTATACCCGGGAGCGACCTCAACCAGACGTAAGCCCTCAGGGGTGACGTCCAGCACGGCGCGATCGGTGATGATCCGGTTGATCACCCCGCGACCGGTCAGCGGCAGAGTGCATCTGTTGAGTATTTTTGTTTCGCCCTGTTTGTTGCAATGCTCCATCAGCACCACGATCCGTTTGGCGCCGTGCACCAGATCCATGGCGCCTCCCATTCCCTTGACCATCTTGCCGGGGATGACCCAGTTGGCCAGGTCGCCGGAGGCGGACGCCTCCATGCCACCCAAAATGGCGAGGTCGATATGCCCGCCCCGGATCATGGCGAACGACTCGGCGCTGCTGAAGGTGCTTGAGCCGGCGATCATCGTGATGGTCTCCTTGCCGGCGTTGATCAGATCGGGATCGAGCTCATCCTCGGTCGGGTAGGGGCCTATGCCGAGCAGGCCGTTCTCTGACTGGAGCACCACCAGCTTACCCTGGGGAATGTAGTTGGCTACCAGGGTCGGCATGCCGATCCCCAGGTTGACGTAATACCCGTCTTCTATCTCCTGAGCGGCCCGTTGGGCCATCTCCTCGCGTGTCAATGCCATGGTCTCTCCTCTCTATTTTCGTACCGTGCGGCGTTCGATCCGCTTTTCATGGCCTGTGCAGGCGATGATGCGCTGCACGTAGACGCTGGGGGTATGAATCTGGTCCGGGTCAAGTTCGCCGGTTTCCACAAGTTCCTCTACCTCCGCGATTGTAATCCGCCCGGCTGCCGCCATCATCGGATTGAAATTTCTGGCGGTCTTGCGATAGACCAGATTGCCGAAACGATCCCCCTTCCAGGCCTTAACCAGGGCGAAATCGGCTCTCAAACCGGTTTCAAGCAGATACTCCTTGTCGTCGAAGATGCGGGTCTCACGCCCCTCGGCGATAGGAGTACCGACTCCGGCCGGAGTGTAGAAAGCCGGTATCCCTGCGCCGCCGGCCCGAATCCGCTCCGCCAGTGTTCCCTGCGGGACCAGTTCCACCTCCAGTTCTCCGGCCAGATACTGGCGTTCAAACTCCTTGTTCTCACCGACGTAGGAGGAAACCATCTTCCGTATCTGCCTGTTCTGCAGCAGAATGCCCAGCCCCCACTCGTCAACGCCGCAGTTGTTGGAGATGACCGTCAGATCCCGCACCCCCTTCTCGCGCAGTCCCTGAATCAGTTTCTCGGGAATCCCGACCAGTCCGAAACCGCCGGCCATGATGCTCGCACCGTCACCGATCCCTTCCAGCGCCTCTTGAATGCTTGTGCAGATAACTGCCATGTTCTACCTCCATATATTTATCCCCCCTTCAAGGAGAAGGGGCTTACATCAGAGCGACTTTTTCAGCAGTCTTCCAAGCTCTCCGACAACACCGCGCCGGAACAGCAGCACACAGATCACGAAGGTTACGCCGATGATGACCGTTATCCAGGATCCGACCGAACTCAGCTCAGACTGGAGGGTCACCACCGTGAATGCCCCGACCAGGGGGCCGAGTACCGTGCCGACCCCGCCAAGGAGGGTCATCAGCACCACCTCTCCGGAGGTATGCCAGCTGACATCGGTTAATGAAGCGAGCTGGAATACCAGCGATTTCATCGAGCCCGCCATCCCCGAGAGTGCCGCCGAGAGTACAAAAGCCATCAGCTTGAATCGCTCTACCTTGTACCCCAGTGAAACGGCTCGCGGCTCATTCTCCCGGATCGCCTTCAGTACCTGGCCAAAGGGGGAATGAATCGTCCGGTGGATGATCCAGAAGCCAAGACAGAACAGTACGAAAACGAAGTAATAGAGGTTGAGTGCGACGGGGTTGCCTCCAACAGAGTACACCTGGTTCAGGTCGATGAACCCGAAAAGATCGCCTCGCGGGATACCTTGCAGGCCATCCTCGCCCCCGGTGAACGGCGCCTTGAGTGCGACGAAGTAGACAATCTGAGCCAGGGCGAGGGTGACCATGGCGAAGTAGATCCCCTGCCGCCGGATCGCCAGGCTGCCGACAAGATACCCGAGCAGGCCGGCGAAGAGCGTACCTCCCAGAACACCCAATTCAGGCGTCAGGCCGCTGTTCTTGACCAGATGCCCGGTAATATAGGATGCACCCCCGAAAAATGCGGCATGACCGAAGGAGAGAAGCCCGGTGTAGCCAAGCAGCAGATTGAAGGCAGAGGCAAACAGCGCAAAGCAGAGCAGCTTCATCATGAACACCGGGTAGACAACAAACGGCGCCAGCAGGCCAAGGAGTATAAGAGCGATCCAGATTTTCTTGTTCATTCAGGACTCCCTGCCGAACAGCCCTGCCGGCTTGACCAGCAGGACAACCACCATGATAAGGAAGATCACCGTGCTGGAGGCGGGGGCGTACACTACCTTGGTGAACCCCTCCACCATGCCGAGCAGGAGGCCGGTAACTATCGACCCCATAATAGAACCCATCCCGCCGATGACTACCACGGCAAACACGGTAATAATCATCTCCGACCCCATGACCGGGCTGACCGAATAGATCGGTGCGGCAAGCACCCCGGCAAAGGCTGCCAGGGCAACACCATAGCCGTATGTCAGGGTGATCATGAGCGGCACATTGACGCCGAACGCCTTCACCAGCTCGGGGTTTTCGGTACCGGCGCGAAGGTAGGAACCGAGCTTTGTCCGTTCGATAACATACCAGGTGCCGAAACAGACAGCCAAGGAGATGACAATTACCCAGAGGCGGTATTTCGGGAACATCATGAAGCCGAGATTAACCGCGCCGTTCAAAATTTCCGGTTTGGCCTCGTAGGGATCGCCGGATACATTAAAGAAATTGGTAAAAACCCCTTGAATAATGAGAGCCAGCCCGAAGGTGAGCAGCAGACCGTACAGATGGTCAAACTTGTACAGCCGGCTCAACATGGTTTTTTCTATTACGATTCCCACGGCGCCTACCACCAGCGGGGCTACGATCAACGCCGCCCAGTAATTGAGATGAAAGTCCGGCATCCCGATCAGCGGGCCGAGCGAGGTGAAGCCGAGGAGCGCCACATACGCACCCAGCATGTAGAGTGCCCCGTGGGCAAAGTTGACAATGTTCAGGAGGCCGAAAATCACCGCCAGACCGAGGCTCAGAATGGCGTAGAAGGCGCCGTTGTTGAGGCCCAGCATAACCTGCGACATGACCGTCTGAAATGATAGTTCCATGACCTGCTCCCTTGTGTGTTTCTTTCAACAAATTGCTGATCCATCCCCTCCAAGCCTCCCCTTGTCAGGGGAGGCTTGGAGGCTTCCCCCTGACGAGGGGAGGGGTCGGCTACTTCTTAACCATCGAGCAGGTGCTCTCGGAGAGCGGCATGAATGCATCGGCGGCGGGAACGGTTTTGACTATCTTCAACAGATCCCACTCTCCCTTGGACTCGGAAGGCTTCTTCACTTCCATCAGATACATGTCGTGCACCATCCGCCCGTCAGCCCTGATCTTGCCGTTCACGGCGAAGAAATCGGAGATATCCATCGATTTCAGCTTTGCCATGACCGCATCCGGATCGTCGGTACCGGCCGCTTTGATCGCTTTAAGGTAGTTCATGGTTGCTGAGTAGGCACCCGCCTGATCCATGGTCGGCATCGCCTTGTGGATAGCGTAGTAGCGCTTGGCAAAATCACGGGTGGCCTTGTCCCTATCCCAGTAGAAGCCGGATGTGAACTGCATACCCTGGGCAACACTCAGGCCGAGACTTTTTATGTCGGTATCAAATATCAACAAGCCGACCAGAGTCTGTCCTTTTTTGTCAATACCGAACTCCCGCGCCTGCTTTATTGCGTTGGTAGTATCGCCGCCCGCATTGGCAAGACCGATTATCTGGGCCCCTGATGACTGTGCCTGGAGCAGGTATGACGAGAAATCAGCCGTGGAGAGCGGGTGACGCACTGAACCGAGTATCTTGCCCCCCCCTGCTTTGACAAATTTTGTGGTATTCTCCTCCAAAGAGTGGCCAAAGGCGTAATCGGCGGTTAAAAAGAACCAGCTCTTGCCGCCGTTCTGAACAACAGCCTGCCCGGTAACCTTGCCCAGCGCGTACGTGTCATAGACGTAGTGGATACTGTACGGCGTGCAGGCCTTGTTGGTCAGCTCTGTGCTGGCCGCGCCGGTGTTCATGGTGATCCGTTTCTTTTCCCCCCCGAGTTTCTGCACCGCCAGGGCGCATCCGGAGTTCAACAAACCGGTGATCATGTCCACTTTTTCATTGTCAAACCATTCGCGGGCCTTGGCTGAGGCGATATCGGCCTTGTTCTGGTGATCAGCGCCGATAACCTGAATCGGCTTGCCAAGCACCTTGCCGCCGAAATCCTTGACCGCCATCTCTACACCCACCTGGGTACCTTTCCCTCCGAGTGTCGAGTAGACCCCCGACATATCGGTCAGCACCCCGATTTTCACTACGCCGTCCGAAACTCCCTTGCTTGCCGCGCCGGCCATTCCGCTCGTCATTGCCAGTACGGCAACGGACAGTGCTACGTTGGAAAACAGATTTTTCATACAGATACTCCTTTCGGTTTGTATACCTGATCACACGCCCAGGTATCGGTTAAGTTTCTCCATGCTGGAGCCAAGTTCATCTCTGGGTATCATTTCAGCTATTGAACCGTGATCAATCACATAATGGCGGTCGGCCAGCTCTGCGGCAAAATGGAAATTCTGCTCCACCAGAATGATGGTGAATCCCTTTTCCTTCAACTGACCGATCAGTTGTCTCAGGGTCTGAACAATTATCGGCGCCAGTCCCTCGGTGATTTCATCGAGCAGCAGGAGCTTCGCCCCGGTGCGCAGGATCCGCGCCATAGCCAGCATCTGCTGCTCTCCACCCGAAAGGCGGGTTCCCATGCTGCTCCGTCTTTCCAACAGGTTGGGGAACATCTCGTATATTTCAGACAGTGTCATCCCCCCCTCATTTACAACAGGCGGCAGCAGCAGGTTTTCTTCAACGGTCAGGCTGGAAAATATCCCCCGTTCCTCAGGACAGTACCCCAGCCCAAGGTGGGCGATCCTGTGAGTCGGCATCCTGATGGTTTCTACCCCGTTGATCGCGATGGAACCGCTCCGCCGCCCGACCAATCCGATGATCGATTTGAGGATCGTGGTCCGGCCGGCACCGTTTCGACCCAGGAGGGTAACGACTTCTCCCTCTCCGACGGTCAGGTCGATGCCGTGAAGGATGTGTGATTCACCATAAAAAGCGTGCAGGTCACTGATCCGCAGCATCTCTTTGTGTACAGATTCAGTCATGAGCACTCCCCATATACGCCTCCAACACCTGCGGATCTTGCGAAACCTCCGCGTAAGGGCCTTCCGCGAGAATCGCTCCCCGCTGCAGAACCGTTATCCTGTCCGCCAGGGTTGCCACAACCTTCAGGTTATGCTCAACCATCAAGATAGTGCGGTTGGCGGAAACCTTCTTCACGAGGGCGGTTATTTTATCCACATCCTCGACCCCCATCCCCTGCGTCGGTTCATCCAGGAGCATCAACTCAGGATCCAGCGCCAGCGTTGTGGCTATTTCCAATGCCCGTTTGCGACCGTATGCCAGTTCGCCGGTGATCTCTTCGGCATATTCAGCCAGGCCGACATCCTCAAGCAATTCCATGGCCCGGCCATCCAGCTGTTTCAGGATGGAGTCTGATTTCCAGAAATGATAGGAGACTCCCAGTTTGCGCTGAAGCGCCAGCCGCACATTCTCGCGCGGCGTCAGATTGGGGAAGACCGCAGAGATCTGGAATGAGCGGATCACGCCGCGCAGTGCAATGTCGGCCGGTTTCTCACCGGTAATATCGGTGCCGTTAAAATGGATCGTTCCTGCCGTCGGGATCAGAAATTTGGTCAGCAGATTGAAAACCGTGGTCTTCCCGGCGCCGTTCGGCCCGATCAGTGCATGGATATGACCTCGCTGAATCTTCAGATTGACGGCCGATACCGCCGTGAATCCCTTGAATTCTTTGGAGAGTTTTTTTGTTTCGAGGATGTAGTCAGACATATTTAGCCACTCCTAAGCAGAACAAGCCGGAACCGAAATATTTTGTTTCACGAGTGAGTCATGTCCAGCCGAATACTTTGCTCACAGAATATCGTATCGTTGGAGATTAATGGGACATCAGAACAGGGACGGTCATTTCCCGCAGAATCTGGGTTGCCACCGGTCCGAGTTGCGCCCCTCTCCTGGATGCCGCGCAAAGGGCCCCCATCACCAGCAGATCAAAGCCCCCTTCGCAGGCCAGGTTCAGCAAACCGTCCGCAGGGGTGGCCGAGGTAGCAGGGCAGAGCTCCGTCCTGGCCTGGATGCCATGGTGGTGAAGATGCTCAAGAATGCCTTCCCACGGGTTCTGAACCGCTTCTTCATCTGAAGCTACGGAAAGCAGGGTCACCTGTTCCGCCAGCTTGAGAAACGGGAGTGCGTCATGTACTGCCCGGGCCGCTTCCCGGCCGCTCTTCCACGCTATCAGTATCCGTTTTCCCACGGTGGCAAATGTACCGGCAGCAGGGACTACCAGGATCGGCGGGCCGGCTCCAAGAACAAGGCGTTCCACCAGGGACGAGCTTCTGGTTCTGCGGCGCGATTCCTGACCAACGATCACCAGGTCGCTGCAGTGCGAAAACCGGATGAGCATCTCGCTCTGCCCGACACCCACAACGGTGGATTCGATACCGCGCCAGGCCACCGTTACTCCGGCGGCACGCGCTTTTGTCTCCAGAAGAGCCTTTGATGCCGCCATTACCTCTTCGGCGTGCCGGTTCTGCGGCTGGTAATAATTATGGGTCATGATGGAAAGTCCGGTCAGGACGGCAGCGTGGGTTTGCGCCAAGACCAGGGCCGCGTCAATCCTCCGCTCACAGACAGGAGAATCATCAAGATGGAGAAGAATATCTTTAATGCTCATGACGGCTCCAAATATAACAGATTTATATAGTCTACAGCAAATGCTGTGCCGACTCAGATCACCATATCACTAATAACAGATAACATATCGAAATTACAATTTAATTTATTTATTTTTCGACATAACGGCGTAATCTTTATTGTAATTTTATGCTGATATTCCATATTTTTGGAATGGCGTGGGAGACAATCGGAGGTTTTACAGTGAGGTTTTACGGACTAACGATATTCAACTACCTGATATAAAGGAGCAAATAACACGGAAAGCATGCTGTTCCAATAATTTGGAACTTATTCCTATATTTTGGAAAGCGAGTGCGGCAAGAAGCAATGGCACATTACGTGGCACATTGGACCGTGAAGGGGTCACGGAGGGGGAGGCCGCAAGCCTCGTCAAGATGCCGCCCTGATTTGGCGGCTGGAGTTACTGCCGACTCTCACCGTGCGGCTACTAAAATAATGGTGACTGAAAGGGAATACCCGCTCGTAAGTATTCAGTTTTCCAGACCGCAGTGGATTTGAAAAGGGGCTACCCGATGTCGAACTGACCTACTTTGGCATACAGCGATGATTTACTGATGCCGAGCCGCGCTGCAGCGGCCTGTTTGTCACCCTTTTCCTCGCGTATGGCTGCCCGTATCGCCTCCTCTTCGGCCAGCCGGGTAATAAACTTCAGGCTGCGGCAGGTTTCCTGCGATGACGCGGCGCCGCCCCCTTTGACCAGCGCACCGGGGATGTCATTGCGCGAAATCGTGGGGCCGACTTTTACATACAGCGCCTGTTCAAGAACATTGCGCAGCTCCCGTACATTCCCCGGCCAGTCATACTGTTCGAGTATCTCAGCTACATCCGGGTCAACCCCTTCTACCGGAATGCCGGTTTCCCGCTCCAGCTGGCGGAGGTGAAACTGTATCAGCAGCGGGATATCGTCCCTTCGACTCCGGAGCGGCGGAATCTCCAGCATTACCACATTGAGGCGATAATACAGGTCATGGCGGAACATGCCGCTCTTAACCAGTGTTTCCAGATCACGGTTGGAGGCGGCGATTATCCGCACATCCACCGCCTCTGAGGCCTCGGCGCCGACCGGCTCAATCTCCTTTTCCTGGAGTACCCGCAGCAGCTTGACCTGCATCGTCAGCGGCAGCTCACTGATCTCGTCCAGAAAGATCGTCCCCTTATCGGCCAGAGCAAACTTCCCCTTTTTCCCCTTTTTCTGCGCCCCGGTAAAGGCGCCCTCCCGATACCCGAACAGCTCGGATTCAAAGAGCGTCTCGGGAATCGCTGCGCAATTAACCTTGATAAACGGGGCGAGCTTTCGGTAACTCTCGTTGTGGATTGCATGGGCAAAAAGCTCCTTGCCGGTTCCGCTCTCCCCCTTCAAGAGAACGGTGGTGGTGCTCATGGCCACCTTCCGGCCGAGCTCCTTGACCCACTCCAGCTCCTTGCTGATGCCGACGATATGGTTGAAGGAGTACTTGGCGCTCAGATGCTTGCTCAGCTCGCTTTTGTAAAATTCCAGTTCGCTCTTGAGCTTCTTGAAGTTATCGGTAAAGGTGAAGAGGTCTTCGATGTTCTGAAACATCACCTTGCCGACAACCGCCACAACCTTGCCGTTCTCGAAGATCGGAATCCGGCTGCAGATCATCTCATGCCCCTTGATCTTCTGGAGTTGGGCGATTTCGGCAACGCCGCTTTTTGCCACCAGATGCATCCGGGTGTTCTCGATCACTTCGGTTACATGCCTGCCGACCGTGTTTTCTATTTTTGTCTCCAGAAACCTGGCATACGCCTCGTTCAGCTTCAGGATGTAACCATCGGCATCGGTGATAATCAGTCCTTCGTAGGCATGCCCCAGGGCCTCTTCCAGCATGGTCTGCCCCTTTTCAGCCAGTTCGGCACGCTGTGCGAGAGCCAGCAGCAGGGAATGAACCCACCCCTCTTTATGTATGATCATCAACGCCTCCAGATAAGCCCGATTGTGCCGGCACGGACAGTGCCATAGTTCACACCCTATGTACAACCTCGCATCTTCGAATGCAACTTCTTAGGGCACTTCAGACTGCGCTCTTCACAGACAATTGGCATTGCCTTTCCGCTTGACGCGGCACAGGCAAGCGGCTACAACTTTCTCATGGACCTACTAAAACATCTCAACCCCCCCCAGAAAGAAGCCGTGCTGCACGGTGAAGGGCCGCTCTTGATCCTGGCCGGCGCCGGCTCGGGCAAGACCCGCGTCATCACCAACCGGATCGCCTACCTGATCCGCGAGCGGGGGGTGCGCCCCTGGAACATCCTGGCGGTGACCTTCACCAACAAGGCGGCCAGGGAGATGGCCGAGAGGGTCGGCAAGCTGCTGGGCGGAGGGGATCTGCCGCTCATATCCACCTTCCACGCCGCCTGCGGGCGGATCCTCCGCCGCGATATCCATCATCTCGGCTTCCAGTCCTCGTTTGCGATTTATGACGACCGCGACAGTGACCGGCTGCTGAAGGACGTCATCGCCGAGATGGATCTCGATGAGAAACGCTTTGCCGTCAAAGCGGTCTCCGGGCGGATCGACGACTTCAAGAACCGCGGCCTCTTTCCGGAGGATATCGGTCCCATCCCCCCCGGCGATGTTTACAACCAGAAAGTCGTCGAAATTTACGCCGCCTATCAGGAGCGTCTCAAAAAGTGCAACGCCCTCGATTTCGGCGACATGATGATCCAGACCGTACGCCTCCTGACCCGTTTTCCCGAGGTCTGCAGCTATTACCGGGAGCGGTTTCAGTGGCTGCTGGTGGACGAATACCAGGACACCAACCCGGTGCAGTACAGTCTGATCCGGCTGCTGGCGGGGGAGCGCAAAAATCTCTGCGTGGTGGGGGACGACGACCAGTCGATCTACTCCTGGCGCGGTGCCGACATCCGCAACATCCTCGAATTTGAGAAAGATTTTCCCGGCGTAAAGATTGTCCGGCTGGAACAGAATTATCGTTCCACCTCCACCATCCTGGCGGCGGCGGGTGAAGTCGTCAAGCAGAACTTCGGGCGCAAGGGAAAGACGCTCTGGACCGAAAATCCGGCCGGCGAGAAGATCCGCTACGAACGGGTCGAATCAGACCGGGAGGAAGCCCGCTTTGTCGGCCGCGAAATCGGACGGCTGAGAAACGGCGGTGTTCCGCTGGAGGAGATGGCGGTCTTCTACCGCACCAATGCCCAGTCGCGTCTGGTCGAGGAAGCGCTGGTCGGCAGCGCCCTCCCCTACCACATCGTCGGGGGGGTCCGTTTCTACTCCCGCCTGGAGGTCAAGGATATCCTGGCCTACCTCCGGGTGCTGGACAACCCGGCCGAGGAGGTTTCGCTGAAGCGGATCATCAACGTCCCGGCGCGGGGTATCGGCAACACGACCGTTGACAAGATCTCCATGCAGGCGACCCGGCAGGGGG
>VFJM01000218.1 GCA_009886055.1 Geobacter sp.
TATTTTTGTGTACGAGAGCTGCAGTTCGGCTTCGTCCAGTTGCGCTTTGCGCTGAAGTATTTTGGCTTTGCTCCCGGTCTTGATTGCCAGGCCGGCTTCGGCCTGAGCACGTTTAAGCGCTTCCTCCGCTTCCTTCAGCTGCGCTTCACCGACCCGCCGTGCGGTTGTCAAACGATCCAGCTGCTCTTTTGACAGCACATCGCGACTGTACAGTTTTTCGGCACGACTCTGATCCAGCACCGCCTGATCGAAGCGGGCTTTTGCCGATTGCAGAGCCGCTCGGGCCCCTTCGGCTTTCATCTGTTCGCCGCCGGTTTCATTCTCAGCCATCCCGACTCCGGCAGCCGCCTTTGCTATCTGGAGCTGATAGTCGCGCCCGTCGATTTCAAGCAGCAGGTCACCCCGCTTGACAAACTGGTTGTCGCCCACCAGTACATGTGCCACCGTACCGGAAACCTTGGATGAGACCGGAACGATACGGGCTTCAACAAAGGCGTTGTCGGTTTCGATGTTGCTCCTGCTGGAGATAAGCCATTTCATGCCGAACCATCCCCCGACGACCATGACGGCCAGCAGAATGAGCAGCGCTTTAGTCCTTTTGCCGCCGCCCGGTTTTGAAGCCGGCGTTGATTCTTCTTGGGTAGTTTTTGGTGAAGTTTCCTCTTCTACAGATGGTACAGTTGTGTCTGCTGCCATATATCCCCCGGTGTTCCGAATCTTTCAATTCTGTTTTTGTTGTGTCGCGCCGGTTGTTTACAGCTCCCCGAGCGCATTCTGCAGTCGGGCGGCAGCGGTCTGATAGTCATAGTTTGCCCGGTAAAAGTCGGTTTTTGCCTGTGTAGCCAGCGTCTGGGCATCAAGCACTTCCGAGGCGATGCCTACCCGCTCCTGATACCGTTCCTTGTTGATGCGCAGATTTTCTTCGCTCTGCCGGATTGCCGTTTCAGTCACACCGATTCGTTCTTGTGCTATGACTGCATCATTGCGGGCGGTTGTGATTTCGAGCAGCGCGCGCTGCTCTGCCAGCCTGAGGTTCTCCTGCTGCTTTGAGCGCTGTTTGACCGCTTTCTCGCGTGCCGCCTGCGAAGCGTAGCCGTCGAACAGGTTGATGCGAATGCCGAGGGTTGCCGAGTAGATTGCCTGCTCACGCACCTTGTCGTTCTGAACATAATCAATCCCCAGACCGGCATAGATTTCAGGTACGTAGTTCTCCCGATTTTCACGCACCTCAAAGTCGCGTGCTTCTAGTATCCGCTTCTGGGCCTTGATGTCGTGGCGGTTGATCGGAGTGTCGGGACTGCCGGCGACAGACGAAACGGCACTGCTCAGGGTGGTTTCATCCAGTTCGCCCCGGAACGCGGGCTCACCCCCGGTGAGGAAATTAAGGAGCAGCCAGCCGTTCTCACGTCTGTTGGTGACCGCCAGCCGTTTTTGCCGGGCAGAGGCGAGCCGCACTTCTGCCTGCAGAACATCGTTGCGTGTAACGACACCCTCCTCAAACAGAACCTGCGCCACGCGGCGATGCTCCGTTATTTGAGCGACCTCCTCGGACGCCGCCTGAATCAATTTGTCGGCTTCAAGAATCCTGAAATACGCCTCGATCACCTGTAAGGCAACATCACCCTTGCTGAACATGAAACTCTCCGACGCGGCTTCGGTGTAAGCGCCTGCCTGCTGGATCCGGGCATCGCGCCGCCCGAAATCGTAGAGAGTATATGAAGCCGCAACCCCGGCAAAGGCAAAATCCGGTTCCTGTGTCTCGGCAGTTATCCCCGCCACCTGTATCGCCTGTGGTTTCAGCTGCATCGTGTATCCGGCTTTCGCGTCAACA
>VFJM01000014.1 GCA_009886055.1 Geobacter sp.
ACCCCGGTCATGCTCCATTCCATAGATCCAGACGGGCGGCTGGTCAGCGTCAGCAATTACTGGCTCGAAACTCTCGGCTATGAGAGAAGCGAGGTGCTCGGCCGGATATTAACGGAATTTTACACACCGGCATCCCGTTCCTACGCCACCAAGGTTGTTCTTCCCGAATTTTTCCGGACCGGCTCCTGCGAGGAAGTGCCGTACCAGATCGTGAAGAAGAACGGCGAGATCCTGGACGTCCAACTTTCTGCCATAGCGGAGCAGGACAGCGAGGGGAAGGTCGTCCGCTCGCTCGCCGTCATGATTGATGTGACCTCACGTAAACGGGCTGAGGAGAAGATCGAGAGTCTGAACGTGGGCCTGGCGGCCTGGGCTGCCGAACTGGACGTTGCCAACAAGGATCTGGAGGCATTCAATTACACGGTTGCCCACGATCTGCGCCAACCATTGAACGCTATCGGTCTCTCCTGCCAGGCAATAAAAGAGCTGTACGGCGACAAACTCCAAGATGAATGCATGAGTTATATCCAGGAGGTCTATGACAGCTCCTTGCGCATGAACGAGCTCATTGAGGCCCTTCTCAAATTCTCGCGCATGAGGCACGTCGTACCGAACCGGGAGAAGGTCTGCCTTTGCATGCTGGCTCAAGAGATTGCCGGTATGCTGAAACAGACCGAGCCTGAACGGCAGGTTGATTTCCGAATTACCGACGGGATTGTGGCCAATGGTGATGCAAGCCTGCTGCGGGTGGTGTTGAATAACCTCCTTGGCAACGCCTGGAAGTTCAGCGCCATACGAGAGAAGGCGGTCATCGAATTTGGAGTAACGGAGATCGACGGGGTACCGGCTTATTTCGTCCGGGACAACGGAGCCGGTTTTGACAGGGCGGCCTCGGACAAGCTTTTTAAGCCCTTCGAGCGTTTGCCCGGCGCCGAAGAATTCAAAGGCTCCGGCATCGGCCTGGCCACGGTGGAGCGGATTATCCAACGGCACGGGGGCAAGATATGGGCTGAAGGGGAACCGGGCAAGGGGGCGACCTTTTATTTTACGTTGGGCGGTGACCGAACCGTCTGACAAACATAATCCGGTTACCGGACGGGAACCAAATACGAATAATAGTTTAATGGAGAACCCCATGACTACACCCGGCCTCGATCAGGAAAAGGCACGCCATGAACAGGAATTGAGAATCCAGCGGCAAATTGCTTTTGCCTCGGGACTTTTCCAGGGAGATGTCACGGTACGCACCCTTTTGGAGTCGCTCGCCGAGGGGGTCGTCATTATCGACAATTCAGGGACCATTCTGCTGGTGAATGCCGCTGCCGAGCAGATGTTCGGCTACCAAAGGAAGGAGCTCATCGGCAAGCCTCAAGCCGTTCTCATTCCCGAACGCTTCCGCAAAGTCCATGAAGAGCATGTGGTGCCTTTCTTCGCAGAGCCCAGAACCGTGGAGACGGATCAGCTCCTTGACATTTCCGGACGCCGCCGTGACGGAAGCGAGTTCCCCGTGGAGATCAGCCTGAGCTATGTCGAAACCATAAGCGGCGTCCTCGTTATGGCTCTGGTTAGCGACATCACCGTCCGCAAGGAGTACGAGACGCGTCTTCGAGAAAAAGAGGAGCAGTTTCATATACAGGTAGAGGGGGTGAAGGATTACGCGATTTTCATGCTCGATACAGAGGGTAATGTCCTGAATTGGAATGCGGGCGCCGAGCGTTTGAAGGGGTATCGGGCTGAGGAGATCATCGGCACACATTTTTCCTGTTTTTATACCGAAGAGGATCGAAATGCCGGCACGCCCGAAGAAGAACTCAAAAAAGCCGCGGCCGAGGGGCGGGTTGCATACGAGGGGTGGCGGATCGGCAAGGACGGGAGCCGTTTCTGGGCCGACGTGATCATTACCGCACTGCGCGATGATAACGGAAACCTGCGCGGGTTCTCAAAGGTGACGCACGACATCACAGAGCGCAAGCGGGCGGAGGAGGAACGTGAGCAGTTGCTTCTGGAACTTGAAGCTGTACTTGAAAGCATCAACGAGGGGGTGGTGATCGCCGACCTCAAAGGCAACGTATTGACAATGAACAAGGAAGCACTGGCCTTGCATGAATATGAAAACGTCGAACAGGTTCGTCGGCAACTGTCGGAGTACCAGGACACCTTCGAACTGTCCGACCTCGAAGGGCGGCCGGTTCCGTTTGAACAGTGGCCGCTTTCCAGCGCGCTTCGCGGTGAACGCTTCGCCGACTGGGAAGTGTGCGTCCGGCGCAAGGACACCGGGAAGTTGTGGATCGGAAGCTACAGCGGCACTCAGGTGCGCAACAAGTCTGGCAACATCATCCTCTCCGTCATTACGGTGCGCGACATCACCGAGCGCAAGCGGGCGGAGGAAGCGCTCCGGGAATCGGAGAACAAGTTCTCCAAGGCCTTCCATGCGATGCCGAGCGTCCTCGTCATCGCCTCCCTGGCAGACGGGAGGTACATTGAGGTCAACGAGGCCTTCGAACGGGTGTTTGGCTACCGGCGCGACGAGGTGATCGGCCGTTCTTCGCTTGAGCTCAACATCTGGCAGAACCAGGAAGACCGGGCCATCGTGCTCCGGATGCTGGCGGAAGGAAAGAAGGTACGTGATCTGGAGATCGGCTTTAGGAGCAAATCGGGGACCATTATCGTCGGCCTCTATTCGGCGGATATTATCGAAATCGGCGCGGAACAATGTCTGGTGAGTCTGGTGAACGACGTCACTGACCGCAAAAAAGTGGAAGAAGAGCTTCGCCTCAGCGAGGAGCGCTATCGCCGCCTCTACAACGAAACCCCGGTTATGCTCCATTCCATCGATCATGACGGGCGGCTGGTCAGCGTCAGCAATTACTGGCTCGAAACTCTCGGCTATGAGAGAAGCGAGGTGCTCGGCCGGATATCCACGGAATTTTACACGGAGGCATCCCGTTCCTACGCCACCGAGGTTGTTCTTCCCGAATTTTTCCGGACCGGCTCCTGCGAGGAAGTGCCGTACCAGATCGTGAAGAAGAACGGCGAGATCCTGGACGTCCAACTTTCTGCCATAGCAGAACGGGACAGCGAGGGGAAGGTCGTCCGCTCGCTTGCAGTCATGGTCGATGTGACCGCACGTAAAAAGGCCGAGGAGGAGATCAAGGGGCTGAACGTGGCCCTGACGGAGTGGGTTGCCGAACTGGATATAGCCAACAAGGATCTGGAGGCGTTTAATTACACGGTCGCCCATGATCTGCGCAATCCCCTGAACGTTATCGGCCTCTCCTGCCAGGCAATAAAGGAGCTCTGCGGCGACCAGCTCCCGGAGGAATGCCTGGATTATGTTCAGGACACCTATAATGGCGTCGTACGCATGAACCAGCTCATTGAAGCCCTGCTCAATTTCTCGCGCATGGGTCGAGTCGAACTGCACCGGGAGAAGGTTTCCCTTTGTGTGCTGGTTCAAAAGGTGGCCAGGATACTGAAACAGAGCGAGCCCGGGCGGCAGGTTGATTTCCGGATCGCTGATGGGATAACGGCCGATGCCGATGAGAATCTGGTGAGGGTGGTGCTGGATAACCTGCTCGGCAACGCCTGGAAGTACACCGGCAAGCAGGAGAAGGCGGTCATCGAGTTCGGCACAGCGGAGATCAACGGGAAGCCGGTATATTTCGTACGGGACAACGGCGTCGGTTTTGACAGGGCGTACGCAGACAAGCTCTTTAACCCTTTCCAGCGTTTACCAGGTGCCGAAGAATTCAAAGGCTCCGGCATCGGCCTGGCCACGGTGGAGCGGATTATCCAACGGCACGGGGGCAAGATATGGGCTGAAGGGGAACCGGGTAAAGGAGCGACGTTTTACTTCACACTTTCAGCGAACTGTGCTTCAACCTGAGCTTGATTTATCGGAGTAATGATAATATGAATCTAAAAAAACCGGACAGATATGACGTGCTCAAAATCATCGCAATTTATGCGATTATCAGCGGTTTATGGATTTATTTTTCCGATAAGGCCTTGGGCCTCTTCATAACTGATCCAGCCATATTGATTCATATTTCCGTGTTCAAGGGCTTTTTCTTTGTCATCATTACCAGCATCCTCCTCTATAAACTG
>VFJM01000403.1 GCA_009886055.1 Geobacter sp.
TCCGGATGGTGCCGGACTGCTAAATGGTGGAGGCGGTGGGAGTCGAACCCACGTCCGAAAAACCTAGCATCTGAGACTCTACACCGTTATTCCGTTGCTCGATTTAACCACCTGCCTGCGCAACGAACAAGGCAGTCAGACGGCGATCCCGTTGAGTTTCGGGTTGCGCTACGGGCGTTGCGCTCCCCTATCCGGTAGTGAGTGACGCCCCCTTTTTACCACCGGCATCTTGATCGGGGACGCCTGTTATGCTGCTAGAGCTACAGGAGTGTTATAATTGTCGGCAATTAATGCCGTGCAGGTTTATTAAGGTCGGCCACCTGCACCCGACCCGGTGCTCCCCAGATTTTCAATTCCCCGTCGAAACCTTTACGCCCCCCTTTTGAAAAGCAATGTTGAATGTTGAATGTTGAATGTTTAATTTGATCCGGTTTAATCCCGGTTTCTGGCTTTCAGCGCCTGCGACATCTCGCGCTGGCTGTCCTTCGTCTTCATATCCTCACGTTTATCGTACAGTTTCTTGCCTTTGGCAAGACCTATCTCGACCTTGACCAAGCCGTCCTTGAAATAGAGTCGCAGAGGAATGACAGAAAGACCCTTTTCACGAATCCTTCCGTACAGCCGGTCGATTTCCCGGCGGTGCAGCAGCAGCTTGCGGTTGCGATCAGGCTGATGATTCTGGCGGTTGCCGAACTCGTACTGAGAAATGTTCAGGTTATGCAGGAACGCCTCCCCATCACGCACCAGCATGAACGAATCATTCAGGTTGGCCATGCCGGCCCGCAGCGACTTGACTTCCGTCCCTTGCAGTACCAGACCCGCCTCAAACTTCTCCTCGATAAAATAATCGTGGTAGGCTTTTTTATTATTACAGATCAGTTTCTCACCCATGTTTTTACTATAGCAGAGATTGCGCAGAAATGGAATGCTCATCCTTGCATTAAGCGATAGAAATCTATATACTTTCTGTTCGGGGAGGGCTCTTTGGCGCCATTTTTCAGGCTTGCTTGTGCGGCGAACCGATGTACGCCTCCTCCGAGAAATCCGGAACATCAAACAGTGAAAGATCAGCCGTCACAGCCGGCGAGAGCTGCATTAGGGAAGCTGCCGTTATGAATACGCCCGATCTCTGGGATCAAAACTCTGGAACATATACCGCCCCGGAAATATCACCTCACGCGCCGCTTGCCGAACGTATGCGCCCGCGCTCCGTGGCCGAATTTTCCGGGCAGGAGCATCTGGTCGGTGAAGGGCACATTCTGCGGCGCATGATTGAAACCGATTCTCTCGCATCCCTGATACTCTGGGGGCCGCCCGGCTGCGGTAAAACAACGCTGGCCCACATCATCGCCGCCGAAACGAAATCGCACTTCATCTTCCTTTCCGCCATCCTCACGGGCGTCAAGGAGATCCGGGAAATCTTTCGTGAAGCCGAACGCTATGCGGCCCGCGGCATCCGCACAATTCTGTTCATCGACGAGATCCACCGTTTTAACAAGGCTCAGCAGGACGCGTTCCTCC
The DNA here is from genome assembly GCA_009886055.1 of Geobacter sp. GTDB lineage: Bacteria > Desulfobacterota > Desulfuromonadia > Geobacterales > Pseudopelobacteraceae > JACRCG01. The sequence continues at coordinate 1,522 of VFJM01000403.1, forward strand.
CCTACATCGAAAAAGGGGTTGTCACCTTGATCGGCGCTACAACCGAGAACCCCTCCTTCGAAGTTATTGCGCCGCTGCTGTCTCGCTGCCGCGTTCTGACGCTGCAGCAGCTTGAGCCGGACACCGTGCGCGCACTGCTGGTACAGGCGCTGACTGACTGCGAACGCGGGCTCGGAAACCTTGCCATTCCGGCAACCGACGGAGCATTGGATTTTCTGGCCGCCCAGGCGGACGGAGATGCCCGCACCGCGCTGAACACGCTCGAGATCGCAGCAGGCCTTGCTGCTGCTCCGCCCAGCAACCGTGATATCGGCATAACCCTTGAAATTGCCCAGGAGGCGCTCCAGAAAAAAGCCCTGCTCTATGACAAGGGGGGCGAGGAACATTACAACGTCATCTCGGCCTTTATCAAGTCGTTGCGCGGCAGCGCCCCGGATGCGGCTCTGTACTGGCTGGCCCGCATGCTGGAAGCGGGCGAGGACCCGATCTTTATCCTGCGGCGCATGATTGTCATGGCGTCAGAAGACATCGGCAACGCCGATCCGCGTGCCCTTCAGGTGGCCGTTTCGGCCCTGCAGGCGTTTCAGGTCATCGGCATGCCGGAAGGGCGCATCATACTGGGGCAGGCTGTCACCTATCTGGCCACCGCCCCGAAATCCAATGCCTCGTATATCGGTATCGATTCCGCCCTGGCCGAAGTGAGGAAAAGCGGTGCCCTGCCGGTCCCGCTGCACATCCGCAATGCCCCGACGAAATTGATGAAGGA
>VFJM01000304.1 GCA_009886055.1 Geobacter sp.
CCTCCCGCCGGCGCAGCACAACCACCAGCAGCCAAAAAATAAAGGAGCCGCTCCATGCCTAAATTTTTCATCAATCGCCCGATTTTTGCCTGGGTGATCGCCATCATGGTCATGCTGGCGGGCCTTCTGTCAATCAAGACACTGCCGGTCTCCCAGTATCCGCCGATCGCGCCGCCGCAGATCACCATCAATGCCGTGTATCCGGGGGCTTCCGCCCAGACCGTGCAGGATACGGTCACCCAGGTCGTTGAACAGAAGCTGAACGGCATAGACAATCTCATTTACATGTCCTCCACCAGCGATTCGGCCGGAGCGATCGCCATCAACCTGACCTTCAAGGCGGGCACCGATCCGAACATCGCCCAGGTGCAGGTGCAGAACAAGCTTCAGCTGGCCGTGCCGCTCCTCCCCCAGATCGTCCAGCGCTCGGGGATCCAGGTGGTCAAGTCCACCAGGAATTTTTTGCTGATAATAGGCCTTATCTCTGAAGACAACACCATGACCCGCTACCAGCTGACCGATTATGCGGTATCCAACATTCAGGAGATCGTCAGCCGGGTTGAGGGGGTGGGCGAACTGCAGATGTTCGGTTCCCAGAATGCCATGCGGATCTGGTTGAACCCTTCCAAGCTGAACAGCTTCCGCGTGACGACCAATGATGTGGTTGCCGCGCTGCAGAGTCAAAATGCCCAGGTTTCCGCCGGGCAGTTCGGCGGCAATCCCTCCGCGCCGGGGCAGCAGTTGAACGCTACCATCACTGCGCGGACCCTGCTCCAGACCACCGAGCAGTTTGACGCCATCGTACTTCGCACCAACGGCGACGGCTCCACCGTGAGGCTTAAGGATGTGGCTGAATGTAAGATCGGCACCGAAAACTACGATGTAGAGGCCCGCTACATGGGTAAACCTCTGGGCGGCATGGCAATCCGCCTGGCAGCCGGGGCCAATGCCCTTGATACCGCCAACAGGGTCAAGGCCAAGATGGTGGAGTTGTCCAACTTTTTCCCTGCCGGCATGAAGGTCGTTTATCCCTACGACACCACGCCGTTTGTCAAGATCTCCATCGAAGAGGTGGTCAAGACTCTGATCGAGGCGGTTTTCCTGGTCTTTGTCATCATGTTCCTCTTCCTGCAGAACATCCGCGCCACCCTGATTCCGACCATCGCGGTGCCGGTGGTACTGCTCGGCACCATGGGCGTGCTGTCGGTAGCCGGATTCTCCATCAACACGCTCACCATGTTCGCCCTGGTCATCGTCATCGGCCTGCTCGTTGACGACGCCATCGTGGTCGTGGAGAACGTGGAACGCATCATGAGTGAAGAAGGGTTGTCCCCCAAGGAGGCGACCATCAAGTCCATGGGGCAGATCACCAGCGCCCTCTGGGGTATCGCCACCGTACTGACGGCGGTTTTTCTCCCCATGGCGTTTTTCGGCGGCTCCACCGGGGTCATCTACCGGCAGTTCTCCATCACCATCATTTCGGCCATGATCCTCTCGGTGCTGGTGGCCATGACCCTGACGCCGGCCCTCTGCGCCACCCTGCTCAAGCCGGTTGCAAAGGGTCATACGCCGGGTGAGTGCGGCTGGTTCTGTCAATTTTTTCGCTGGTTCAACAAAATATTCGACATCTGCAGGAGGAACTACGAAGGGATTGTCGGACGCTCGTTCGACAAGCCGGTACGGTATCTGGTCGTCTACGGTGCAATAGTGGCGGGGATGGTGTTCCTCTTCCAGCGGCTTCCCACCTCGTTCCTCCCCGATGAGGATCAGGGTTTCATCGTCTGCCAGATTCAGCTCCCTGCCGGTGCAACCCAGGAGCGGACCATGAAGGTTGTCGAACAGCTGGAGAAGCACTTTTTAGAGAAGGAGCAAAAAACGGTGGAGGCGGTAATCACGGTTGCCGGCTTCAGCTTTGCCGGTCGTGGTCAGAACATGGGGCTTGCCTTTGTCAGGCTGAAGGACTGGAAATACCGCCAGAGCCCCGACTTGAAGGCTCCGGCCGTTGCCGGCCGTGCCATGGGGGCATTCTCGCAGTTCAGAGACGGCATGGCATTTGCGTTTTCGCCGCCGGCGGTAGTGGAGTTGGGGCAGGCCAACGGTTTCGACTTCATGCTGCAGGACCGGGGCGGTCTCGGGCATGAGAAGCTGATGGAGGCCCGCAACATGCTGCTGGGGATGGCGATGAAAAACCCGAAACTGAAAGCGGTCCGCCCCAACGGCCAGGATGATTCCCCCCAGTTCAAGCTCGACATCGACGATGTCAGGGCCGGGGCGCTCGGGGTTCCGCTGACAAGTATCAATGAAGTTCTTGCCACCGCCTGGGGGAGTTCCTACGTCAACGACTTTATCGAAAACGGCCGGGTCAAGAAGGTATTTCTCCAGGCCGATGCGAAGTACCGTATGCTGCCGGAAGATATCGGCAGCTGGTACGTACGCAACAACAAGGACGAAATGGTGCCGTTCTCGGCCTTTGCCACCCCACGCTGGAAGTATGGTTCGCCCCGCCTGGAACGGTACAACGGCATTCCGTCCGTCGAGATCATGGGACAGGCAGCACTCGGGATAAGCACCGGCGAGGCGATGAAGGAGATGGAAAAAATGGCAGCCAAGCTGCCGCCGGGATTCGGGTATGAGTGGACCGGCCTCTCCTACGAGGAAAAGAATGCCGGAGCGCAGGCGCCGCTGCTCTATGCCATCTCGCTGCTGGTGGTGTTTCTTTCCGTGGCGGCACTGTACGAGAGCTGGACCATCCCCTTTGTCAACCTGTTGATGATACCGTTGGGACTGGTGGGGGCGATCACGGCAGTTTCGTTGCGGGTCCTCCCCAACGATGTCTACCTTCAGATCGGACTCTTGACCACCATCGGCCTTTCCACCAAGAACGCCATTCTGATCATCCAGTTCATCAAGGAGCAGATGCATCAGGGACAGGAACTGGTTGAAGCTACCCTGGCGGCGGTGAAGATCCGACTCCGCCCGGTTATCATGACCTCGCTGGCGTTTTTCTTCGGCACATTGCCGCTGGCGCTTACCAAAGGGGCAGGGGCAGCAGCCCAGAACGCCATCGGTACCGCGGTCACCGGAGGCCTGCTCACGGCAACGTTCATCGACCTGATCTTCATACCGTTCTTTTTTGTCCTGATCTCACGACTGTTCGGGGAGAAGAAGCCGCATCCCTCCCCCGCACAACCTGACGTTTCTACCAACGCACCGGAGGTGCTCTGACATGAAACATATAAAACGCATGACAGCCTCCCTCTGCCTCCCTCTGGGAGCGATCCTCTGCCTGAGCGGCTGCACAACCATGGCTCCGAAATACACGCAGCCTGCCGCGCCGGTACCTGCCGCCTGGCCGGGCGGGGCGGCCTATAAGGAAGTGGCTGCCGAAAGTGGCAAACCGGTGGCCGACATTCCCTGGCGGGAGTACTTTATCGACGAACAGCTGCGCACGTTGATCGCCCTGGCGCTCGAGAACAACCGTGACCTGCGTGTTGCCGCCCTGAACATCGAGAGGTTCCAGGCCCTCTACCAGATCCGTCGCTCCGACCTTTTCCCGAAGGTTGACGCCAGCGCAGCCGGAACATTCCAACGCATCCCCGAAACTCTCTCCAGCAGCGGCAGAGCCATGACTGTCGAGCAATACAACGCCGGCCTCGGTGTCAGTTCCTATGAACTGGACCTGTTCGGCCGGGTGCGAAGTCTCAAGGACCAGGCGCTGGAGCAGTACCTGGCCACCGAGCAGGCCCGGCGGGTTGTGCAGATCAGCCTGGTTTCCCAGGTCGCCGCCGGTTACCTGACCCTGGCCGCCGACCGGGAGCGCCTGAAGCTCGCCAAAGAGACCCTGGCGAGCCAGCAGGATTCCTACCAGCTCATCGGTCGCCGCTACGAGGCGGGCGTTTCGTCCCTCCTCGACAGCCTGCAGGCCCGGACCAGTGTTGATACGGCGCGGGTAGACATTGCCCGCTACACGGCTCTTGTTGCCCAGGACGAAAATGCCCTCACCCTGCTGGTCGGATCGCAGATTCCGGCAGAGCTGTTACCGGAGGCCCTCTCCGAAACGCTCACCGCCGTGAAGGACGTACCGCCCGGCCTGCCGTCCGACGTGCTGCTGCGCCGTCCCGATATCCTCCAGGCCGAAGGGCAGCTCAAGGGAGCAAATGCCAACATCGGCGCGGCCCGGGCGGCATTCTTCCCCAAAATCACCCTGGTCTCGTCCGTCGGCTTCGGCAGCGACGAGCTGGCCGGGCTCTTCAAGCCAGGTTCCTTTGCCTGGAGCTTTGCCCCCCGCATCTCCCTGCCGATCTTCGACGGCGGGAGCAACAGGGCTAACCTGAAGGTAGCGGAGGTGGATCGCGACATCATGGTGGCCCGGTATGAGCAGACAATCCAGGGCGCTTTCCGTGAGGTAGCCGACGCCCTGGCACAACGCGGGACCATCGACGAGCAGCTGGCGGCCCAGCAGTCCCTCACCGATGCAGCAGCCGAGAGATACCTCCTCTCTCAGGCCCGTTTCGAGAAGGGGGTGGACAGTCACCTGAATGTGCTCGACTCGCAGCGGTCACTCTACGGAGCCCAGCAGGGTCTGATCAGCACCCGGCTTTCCCGGCTGACCACTATGGTGACCCTCTACAAGGTGCTGGGTGGCGGGGCATCGCCGGGGGACAATGGTAAATCGGAGGGAAAGTAGTATACTTGTCTACGGAACCATCATTTCAGGGAACCTTGAGTAAAGAGAAAGCCATGTTGAACCGTCCGTGCAGCCATGACGGGAGCAGCTGAAGTTGATGAAGTGAGGAGCATTCGGCTCGACACGGCAGGATACCGATCCGACCGCGCCGGGGAACGCGCCGGATCGGCTCACAACCCCGGCTTCAGTGGCCCGGAATCAAGTTCCTCCTTGCTTTTTGCCATCATTGATGTATAAATTTTATCTATTATTCCCGCATTCAAAGGATTTACGTGGTTCAGGCACTTGGACATACAACCATCACCATGGTGCGCGACCTGGGACGAGCGGGGTGGTTTCTGCTCTATTCGTTCTACATGATTGTCCGGCGTCCGGGCAGCCTGGTGCATGTTCTGAAACAGATCCGCTTCATCGGCACAAAGTCGCTGTTCGTGATCGTGCTGACCGCCGCCTTTACCGGCATGGTTCTCGGTCTGCAGGGGTATTACACTCTGACCAAGTTCGGTTCCGAGGGGATGCTCGGTGCGGCGGTGGCGCTCTCCCTGATTCGTGAACTCGGACCGGTGCTTGCCGCCCTGATGGTGACCGGGAGGGCCGGCAGCGCCATCACGGCCGAAATCGGCATCATGCGGATCACCGAGCAGATCGACGCGCTGGAAACCATGGCGCTTGACCCCTTCAAATACCTGGTCACCCCGAAATTCATCGCCGCCATGATCTCCCTCCCGCTGCTCTGCGCCATCTTCGATGTGATCGGCATATACGGCGGCTGGCTGGTCGGAGTCAAACTGCTGGGGGTTAATCCCGGGGCCTATTTCTATGAAATGGAAAATTCGGTTGTCTGGCGCGACGTCTACTCCGGTTTCGTAAAATCATTCTCCTTCGGGATAATCATTGCGTGGATCGGATGCTACAAAGGGTACTACGCCGGGCATGGCGCCGAGGGGGTCTCAAAGGCGACAACCGAGTCGGTTGTGCTGACGTCCGTTATCATACTCGTGTGGGACTACTTCCTCACCTCGGTGCTGCTCTGATATGATCACGCTGCGAAATGTGCATAAGTCGTTCGGCGCACAAAAGGTGCTCGACGGACTTGACCTTGATATCCCGGATGGTAAAATTACCGCCATCATAGGACCGAGCGGTGAAGGGAAGAGCGTGCTCCTGAAGCACCTGATCGGCCTGCTGCAGCCGGACAGCGGCCAGGTCGAGGTTGACGGCGAGAGCATTCTTGGTCTGCGTCGTTCCGAGTTGAACCGGATCCGCGAAAAATTCGGCATGCTGTTTCAGAACGTGGCGCTCTTTGATTCGATGACGGTTTTTGAGAATGTCGCGTTCCCGCTGCAGGAAAAGACCTCCCTTGCAAAAGAGGAGATCCGTGAGCGGGTTCTCGCGGCTCTCGAAGATGTCGGGCTGAAGAACGTTGAAAACAA
>VFJM01000003.1 GCA_009886055.1 Geobacter sp.
GACATTAAAGACAGTGTGAAATTGTGGGATGAGGTGCGACAGCAGGTATTTGGTGCCGGTCTCTGTCTGGCAACTACGCTTGAACTACCAAGACTGATTTTATAATTCTTCTTCGTAAAGGATAATCTTTATGTACAAAATTATCATACAGCGGTCATCGGCAATTATGCAGCTACTCGTTGTTGGGTGCTTATTTTCTGTTTCTGCCCACGCCTTCCCGCCAGCACCCATCCCTCAAACCGGCCAAACCACCTGCTATGACATAGCAGGCTTGGCAATCACCTGCACCGGCACCGGACAGGACGGTGAACTACAAAACGGCATGCCATGGCCAAATCCACGATTTACGGATAACGCCAACGGCACCATCACCGACAACCTCACCGGGCTTATCTGGCTGAAAAATGCCAATTGTTACTCCACCCAAACTTGGGAAACGGCGGTGGCATCAGCGCGCACTCTGGCCAACGGTAGCTGTGAACTGACAGATTCATCAACAACTGGGCAATGGCGATTGCCAAGCAGAAATGAATTGGAAAGCCTGATGAATGCGAAGCAGCCCACTACAGCCACTTGGTTGAACGCTCAAGGTTTTACTTCCGTCCAGATCGATGTGTATTGGTCGTCCAGTAACTTTGCCTATGGTTCCAATAGTGCATGGAGTGTGAACATGATCAATGGCGTCTTATTCAACAGCTATAAAGCCCTGAACCATTTTGTGTGGCCAGTTCGTTCGGGACAGTAGATTGCTTGATAATTTGATTATTATTTGCGAGTGTTTGCAAGGTTCAAAATTACCATCTGCTTGTTTATCGAAGATAGCTGAAACTTGCGGTGCCTCTTGAGAACACAGTACAACGCTTTCCCTGCTGTTTATGCTACGCCGTAAGGGTAAGCGACCGTTACAAAATATTTGAACCGTGATTTATGGGATTGAGGTTTTACAGGGTTAAACTCCAGTAAAAATTAGAATTCTGTAAATTCCGTTCAGACGGAGGATTCAACTCATGAAACAGCTGATCGCACTGTGTACCACATTCATTATTCTTCTGGCTGAGGCATCTGCTCAAGCAGTCGCCCCTGCTCCGGTAGCAAAAACCGGGCAGACAAGCAGTTATGTTGCCGGAGATGATGGCGCGCTGCAGCCGGGTGTCGCGTGGCCAACACTCCGCTTTACCGATAACAACAACAAAACCATAACAGACACGCTTACCGGACTTATTTGGTCAAAAGTTGCCAATACTCCCGGCCCTGCGGTATGTGGGCCAGGCACCTTCAAAAGCTGGCAGGGTGCACTTGATTATGTAAAATGCCTTAATCTAAATGTATGGCTTGGCGAAACTGATTGGAGGTTGCCAAATCGCAAAGAACTGTCAAGCTTGGTTAATCTTCAGCAGACCAGTACAAATTCCTGGTTACTAACACAAGGCTTTACCTTTATTGGCAATGAATATTGGTCATCCAGTACCAATGCCGGTAATACCGGCGACGCATGGATCGTAACCATGGGTTTTGGCGTAGTGAACAATTACAATAAGACCAATAATGGTTATGTTTGGCCAGTCCGCTCGGGACAGTATTGGGTCTTTGACCCTTTGATTATTTCAACATCGCCAGCATTTGGTGCATTTAATGATGCCACTGCTTCTGTAACTCACCCGGTTGAGATTGGAAATCGTGGGCTTTCTGCAATCACAATCTCAGCAATTGCCATAAGCGGTATAAACAGTGGTGACTTTACGGTGGACAGTGGTGGTAGCACTCCATGCGGAAGTTTGAGTCCTACTCTTGCGGCCGGTGCAAGCTGTACGATGCAGATCACGGCTGCCTTTACAACATCGCCGGGAACTAAAAGAGCTAACTTAACTATTACCGCAAACGGTGTTGATAACAACGTGCCACTTTCATCTACTGTTATTGCTTCACCACCGGTCATCTCAAGTTTTACCATACCAGTCACCAGCACCAGTTTGACTGTTTCCATCACCTCCTTTGTCGCCTCCGATAATGTGGCTGTCACCAACTATTGCCTCAATGAAACCAATAGCAGCAGCGGATGCAGTTGGAGCGCTACCAAGCCTACAACCTATACCTTTGCCATCGGCGGCAACAAAAACCTATATGCCTTTGCCAAAGATGCCATCGGGAACTTATCCACAAGTGTTAGTGCCACAATTGCAGTGGACATTATGACACCTACAATATCGTTTTTTAGCATACCAGCCACCAGCACAAGTTTGACAATTCCTATTACAGCCCTCAATGCCACCGACGATGTCGGAATTACCGGATACTGCCTTAGTGAAACCAATATCAGCAGCGGATGTAGTTGGAGTGCCACCAAGCCGACAAATTATACCTTTGTCAGCAGCGGCATTAAGACTCTCTATGTCTTTGTAAAAGATGCCTCCAATAAGGTATCTTCTGGCATCAGTGCCTCCAGCGACGTAGCCACTCTGCCCACTGTTACTAACTTTAATTTACCGGCAAGTACCACACTGACCATTCCCATAACAACATTCACTGCAACCGACAACGTTGCTGTAACTGGTTACTGCCTGAGTGAGACTAACAGCAGTGTCTACTGCGTCTGGAGCACTACTGTACCATCCA
>VFJM01000047.1 GCA_009886055.1 Geobacter sp.
ATACCTCATTCGTCTTTTCAGTTGGACGGGCCGGGTTCAATGTGCGTTCAGACGTTCACGGGCCTTTATTGCAGCAGAGCTGCTTGGATATGATGTAATAATTCTCTCAAATATGGCCGCTGCCGCTTCCTTTTCATTCATTGCCGACAGCGTATAGCCAAGTTTCAGGAGCGCATCCGGGGTCTTCGAACTTTTCGGGTAGTCCTCCACCACCCTCAAAAAAGCTTCTTTAGCCTTGGGGAGATCCGAAAGAGTGTAGTGGCACTCGCCTATCCAGTACACCGCATTGGCTGCGTAGTCGCTCTGGGGATTGTTTGTGAGAAAGGATTCAAACGACTTGATGGCGGCAGGAAAATTGTTGGCGCTGTACAGACCGAACGATTTGAGATATTCCGCCGGGGGGCCTGCCTCCCTGGTCGTTTTGGCTGGTGACGGCTGGTTGACAATCTCCACCTTGGGGGTTTGCGACTGCGTGGCAAGTCTCGCCACCCTGACGTCAAGTTCGGCGCGGGAAGCCCGCAGATCACGATTTTCATCCCTCAGCTGCTTTATTTCGCCGGTTACCGACTGAAGCCGTTCATCCTGAACCTGCAGCAGAACGGCAAGCTCATTGTGGCGCTGTTCCACTTTTTTTGAAGACTGGATCAGAAACTCGATTTTCGCTTCGGACTCAGCCTGTCGTTTGACCATCAGGTCATTGGCGGCGCACCCTGACAGGAAAAGAGACAAAAACAGATATGGAACCAATCGGCTGCCTGACGGCATAATACCCCCATTTGACGCATCTTTTTCCTAATTAAAGCGATATACCCCTCTTTGTCAAGTGAATAGGTACCTTTTCAGTTTTATTGGCAGACTGATTATGATAGCATTCATTCCCCGCGAACCAAGCGAACCGCCCAACACTTTTTTTATTGGAACCCCCCATGCAGAAACCCGAACTGCTGGCTCCGGCCGGCAACATGGAAAAACTCAGAATCGCGGTACATTACGGCGCAGACGCTGTGTATCTAGGCGGAGAGGCCTTTGGACTGCGCAATATGGCAGACAACTTTTCCGTGGACGGAATGAGGGCGGCTCTTGATTTCTGCCATGCGAAGGGTGTTAAAGCCTATCTGACGATCAACAGCTATCCGCGCAACGAGTCACTTCCTGAACTGGAGGAGTACCTGGCGCAGATCGCTCCTCTTCCGTTCGACGCCTACATCGTCGCCGATCCGGGTGTCATCGATGCGGTGCGGCAGGTATCGCCGGAGCGCGAGCTGCATCTCTCGACCCAGGCCAACACAATCAACTGGCGCTCTGCACGATTCTGGCAGCAGCAGGGTATCAGCCGGATCAACCTGGCGCGCGAAATGAGCCTCGACAATATTACCGAAACGGTGCAATCCGTCCCGGGAATGGAATTTGAGGCCTTCGTGCATGGAGCCCTCTGCATTTCCTATTCCGGCCGCTGCCTGATTTCCAGCATGCTGACCGGACGCGACGCCAACCAGGGTGAATGTACCCACCCCTGCCGCTGGAGCTACCACCTTGTGGAAGAGTCTCGGCCGGGCGAATATTTCCCGGTCGTGGAGGACGAAAACGGCACCTTCATCTTCAACTCCCGCGACCTCTGCCTGGTGGAGCATATTCCGGCTCTTGTCCGAAGCGGGGTGCATGCGCTCAAGATCGAAGGACGCATGAAAGGTATCAACTACGTTGCTTCGGTGCTGCGGGTCTACCGTCAGGCACTTGACGAATACCTGGGAGCTCCGGACGGGTGGCGCTGTCGCCCCGAATGGCTTGACGAGCTGGCCAAACTGAGCCATCGCGGCTACACGACCGGATTCCTGTTCGGCCAGCCGCGCAACGTCGGACAGGAGTACCAGTCGGCCTACATCCGGAGTCACGATTTCGTCGGAGTCGTCGATGAGGTGCGGAGTGACGAAACTCTCCTGGTCAGCGTGCGCAACCGGATCAAGGTCGGTGACCTGATCGAATGTATCGGGCCGGGGATGCGGAGTGATACCCTGACCCTGCAGCATTTTTCCACTCTTCCCGAGCGCGGAGCGGCTGTTCCGGCAGAGGTCGCCAACCCCAACCAGCGGATACTTCTGACGGTG
>VFJM01000366.1 GCA_009886055.1 Geobacter sp.
ACAACAACATCGCTTACTGTCGCAGTTCCAAGTGGCGCAACAACAGGCCCGGTCTCAGTTAAGGCCATAGGCGGGACGGCTGTATCAACGTTTAGTTTTACGGTAGAAGCATTACCGACGACGGGACAGGTCGCAATCTGGACCAGAATAAGTGGCGGTGTGTATGTTGACGGTTCATCGGTGGGCGGCATAAGCTACACGAGCACACCTCCTTCAACCTGTTCGGGAGGCAGCCAAATCATCGTAAGAACGCTTGACGCAGGCACTCATTCAATTAGTGGTTATGGTTATGATTATACTTATATAAAGGATTATATTACTATCACTGCCGGTGGTTGCCTGGTTTATGAACTCATAGGCACGAAGCTTGCCCCTACCTGTCATCCTGGCGGCGCTATTGCTTGCCCGCCTCCTGCGCCTGCTTGTACTTATCCGCAAGTGCTACAGGGTGGCGTGTGCGTCACACCAACACCAACTTGTACTTCTCCTCAAGTGCTACAGGGTGGGGTTTGTGTCACACCCACACCAACAACAACGCCGAATACGCCAGATGCCGATGGTTGCTACATTCCATCGCGCAACCCAGATTGCGTGTCAGGCGAAGTAGTCAGTTATATCAATAACCATTTAGTTACCAAGTACCGCAACAACTGCCAGGCTCGTGTTTTGGTCGAGTTCTGCCACCAGTACTTGGATGGATCTGCGAGTTGCGGGCAGAACGGTATAGCACAGGGTGGATCCACCAATTGGGACACCTATAATTCATCATTGAAAAACACTTACAGGTTTACCGGTGTGATAAATCCGAGTATGGACTGGGTGTGCGAGGATAGGGACCCCGTGTACAAGTCAATAGATCTGAAGATATTTTGACTTTGAAAGTTATAGCCAGCATATTGGAGCGGGCATAATATACACATTTACAGTGATGTGGCTCTTGGGTAAGGTTCGTTCCGAACCTCATACTTTTTATATTCTGATCTGAGCCTTTTAATGGCTTAACGAACAAAAAAGCCGTGTTTCTCTTTGGGGAGAACGCGGCTCTTTTTGTCATTTTATCCGTTGTCCCAATTTATCGAATCTCGGACCTATCCTTTGAGTTGAGCCAGCCACTTTCGCAGCCTTCCCAGTCCCTCTTCAATGGAAATTTCGGGACTGTAGCCAAGATCCCGCTTTGCAGCGGAGATGTCAAACCAGCGGAAAATCGAAGGGGTCAGGCACTGACATGAGACAATTTGAACTAACTAAAGCGCCATGAAGTACATGATCTCTAGGTTTCACGGTGTTTTTTCGAGGTAGAACAGAAAAGAGGAGAAAATCAGGGTCGCTCGGAATATGGCGACAGTTTTACCGTCCCAGCGATGAGCGGCCGTATTCCGTCGACGTATGGATACAATACACAAACGGCGAAAAGGAAAGTTAAATGATAGATAATTCGTCTTTTTCATTGGAGATATTATGAATAACTGGCTTATATCGCGTTTAAATTTAATTGTTGCTGGTATTTTTGCCACTGTCCTATTGTGCTCACCTGGTCAAACGACTGCCCAGGATGCAGTGACTTCGCCGATCGGCACATGGCAGATAGTAACCGACTCAGGCGAAAAACTGAAGTTGATCATGAATACCAACGGAACAGCTCTCTATGCCGGCGAGTATCCGGGTCGCTGGGTCCAGCAGGGCGAAAAGATCACTGTCAAAGTGTTTGCTGATGATAACTTCATGCGTCGCGATGAGAGTCCGACGACTATGGAACTCGATATCACCGGTACCGGAATGACAGGTACGCTGCTCGCTCAGCGTGTCCGCAATCAGAACTTTCGCGCACATGGCCTCACTCTGACGCGTTTGGACGCAACGTCATCGGGTAAGTTGGTGGTAAACACTACTAAGGGCAATAAGGGGACAAAGGGCAATAAGGGGACAGGCTGTTTATTCAGTACTGCGCTTACGCATTGCCTGCGTGCCTTGCTGTTGTGACCAATGCTTCTGATAGCCCTTGATAATCAAGTTTCACTAGGTTGTCCGCGATTTTGGACAAGGGAGGGAACATTTATTGATTTGTTTGCTAGCTTCGCTTCGAACCCGAACTGATCAACAGATAAACAACGTCTCTGGAAGGGGTTCTCTGGAATGCAATCGATTCAGAGACGTTTTAACTAAGTAGCAAGCTTAATCTCACCCCTAGATTATCTCCACTTTCAGAATTTGCCCTTCAATATCGACAACCCGGACACGGTCTCCCACATGCAGGATTTCACCGGAACAGCAGCCCCACTCATCAGCTCCGAGCACAGAAATATGAAACTTGACGATTCCCCGTCCATAACTGTCCTCGGTACCGCGAATGATGATGCCGGTTTCACCGACGATTTCCCCCTTTGACATCCCGGCGCGCGTCCGGTCACCCTTCGGCTTCAAATACTTGAACCACAGCAGCGTGAAACTGATCGATGCAATCAACCAGAGCGCAATCTGGCCGGCGGGAGGGATACCGGGCCATAAAGCGCTGAGCACACCGACTGCCAGCGCCCCCAGTCCGAACCAGATAATCGCAAATGAAGGGAGGATCAACCCGAACCCGACCAAACAAAACCCGGCAATTATCCAGTACCACCATTCTATCTGCATGTGTTACCTCGCCAGCAGTTGCGGCTATTCTAAAAAACTGGGAAACAGCAACTTTCTCTCACTGCCTATGTGATTTTATCGCTGTTGATATGAAGTTGGCAATGAAGGCATTTGCGCAGAACAAGAAAAGTCATCCCGTGCATGTGGAAATAGTTGCCGCATCTCGGGCATCTGCTTACTGCCGCCAGAAAAGTGACTATGATCAAAATGACAACCCAGAAGCCAAACAGAGTTCCCATGGCTCTGTTGGTGGGAGATATGTAGTAGGTAATCAATATGGCGGGAATATACAGAAGCACCACACCGAAAAAATATCTGCGACGCCTTCTGGTCTTCTTCAGGACATCCATATACGCCACCGGGTCGACCGGACTGTTATCCACCATTATCCTCCAATGGTTCCCTTGAATAGCTCATCAGCATGCCTACCCTCTCTTTCTGAAAAGAAAATACCAGATAGAAAAAGCAGCTTCTCCGAGAGCTATAAACATCAGGTAAGGTATAACAATACCGACGCGATCATCAACCAGCAATCTGTAGATGCCGGGGAAAAAGGCGGGAACAAGGCAGATAACGATAACAGCCATACCACAGACAAACGTGGCTATTGAACCTGCAATATGGGATTTTATAAAAAAAGCTTCATTTGGCTGCCACATGACTAAACCTCTCAGTCATCTTCGCCCACGGCGCGGACCATTCCCCGCGCCGCACGTAGCCGACGGTTACCGTGTTTCAATTTTTGCTTCGGCCTTCGCTCTGAATCCCTTGACCAGTCCTATGACCAGCATGATGGCCGGGACTATCTGCCCGACTACTACCAGTGCGAAGAAGCCGAGGAAGATCCAGACAAAAACTCCATCGTTTCCTGCGGGAACATTCGCTGCTGCACATACTGTAGCGGGGACCATTGTTCCTATCAAGGCGGCTAACGTTTTCATGACGTACTCCTTTTTAGTAAGTTGGAAATTATTTTTGAGGTTTATTCAGAAATCATTTCGTAAACTTACTTATCCCGTTCTCCGGGGCTGGTTTTCTCTTTGCTGGATTACTATCAGCATTGAGTATGCCAAAAGGGGCATCTGTCGTACATTCACTGTATAGATACAGTAAATTAAGGGTGTTACGTGCACTCTCGATACAGGGGAATCTCATTGGTATGTTTTTTGAGCCCTGCGGAAAGTATAGAAAAATTATACGTAACAGCTCTCTTCAATCCGGAAAACCTGCCGGAAAGGGTTTTTCTCCTGACAATGCAGCCGGAATCGGGTGTATAGCGTTTATAAACAGTGATTGCCACTGATGGATCATACGGAGTTTATAAGTTCTCCCGGGATTTTGACGTGCCTGCCTTCTGCTCTACAAAATCAGTCGTCTTCGAACCTTGTCCCCTTGCGGCACCACCTTCCGCCGCTGAAGATCGAGGAAATCGCCCCCTCCCGCTCAACCGTATCGGCCCGGATGGCCAGATAGACATGGATCGGGATGAAGGCCAGGAAAATCCACAGCATGAAGAGATGAATCAGGCGGACGTACTGGATGCCGATCAGATCGTTCAGCCAGAAGAAATAGCCGAACAGCCAATGGTTGGCGTCATAGGCGGAGTAGAGGCAGAAACCGGTCAGGATCGCCAGCAGCGCAATCAGGTAGATGCCGGTATAGGCCACCTGCTGCAGCGGATTGTGGCCGATGTAGTGGGGACCATGTTCGAAGATGCAGAGCAGGTAATTGCGCCCCACCCGGTACAGGTTCTTCAGGTCTTTCAAAGAGATCGGAAACAGGGCCCGCCAGTGCTGGTATTTTGTCGACGCAAGAAACAACCCGGCGATCCGGAGTATGCCCATGCTTACCAGCAGCCACCCTGCAATGAAATGTACCAGGCGCAGATACCCTATGAAATATGGATCACCGGTCGTCCCGGCATAGGTCAGCCGGGCGCTGCCGATGAGCCAGCCGGACAGGCAGAGGGTCAGGATGGTCGCAAAGGCCGCCCAGTGAAGGAAACGGAGCTGCCAGTCCCACACGACCACGTAGCGGTATTCGTTGGGCGCCTCTTTTCGGCTGGTCTTGCTGCGAGTGGCCTTGACCGGGATGAAGCCCAGGAACTCCCACTGTTCGCCGCCGTCCGGTTGTGGCCCGAAGCCATGGGCAACACCAACCGCCCGGAAGTCGTCCGCCTCGTGTCGATCGGCCTCCATGCTTGCACGATAGCGGGTCGATTCGTCGGCGCGGCAGAGATAGAGGATCGATTCCAGATTGCCGCGGGCGATCATCTGTTCCCGGCCGGTATCCAGGTGGCGAATCCGGGTGATGCTCCGCTTGAATTGAGGGTCGTGAGACGTGTATGACAATTGCTGATAGTGCCGCAGGTCCTCCTGGCGGGAGGCGGCGCTGAGCAGCGCCAGATCGACCGGATCATTCGTTCCGGCAGGGGCGGCGAGCGCGGCCGCCACCAGCAGATCGCGCTTCTTCTCTCCGCCGAATGTAAACGGCGTACCGAGGGACACATGAATATCACCTTTCGCCGGGGCGTTCATCGTGCGATCACCTCCCCCAGGGGAGTTCCGCGCAGGTCGGTCATGTGCACGGCACAGGACTGGCACGGGTCAAATGAGTGTATCGTCCGCAGCACCTCAAGCGGACGCTGCGGGTCACGCAGGGGATGACGGCCATTCCCGGCCAGTGCATGTTCGTACGGCCCCATCTGCCCCTGCGGATCACGCCCCGAACTGTTCCAGGTGCTGGGCACCACACATTCGTAGCGCACGATCTTATGGTTCTCGATCTGCACCCAATGGCTGAGGGTGCCGCGCGCAGCCTCAACAAACCCCACCCCCTGGGCGCTTTTCGGCCAGCTGTCCGGTTCCCAGCGTTCGGAATTGAAGGTGCTCACATTTCCCTGCCTGATCCCCTCCACAAACGCATCGAAAGTCTCGGTCATGCGACGGGCCATGAGCTGTGATTCCAGCGCCCGCCCCAGGGTCCGCCCCAGGGTGGAGTTGAGCTGGGACGGTTTCAGGCCGAGCTGCCTCAGGGCGTCGTCAAGCAGCTTGACCGTAGCGGCGTGCCCCTGGGCATAGGCCACCATCAGACGGGCATTCGGCCCGACCTGCATCGCCGTGCCGTCATAACGGGGCGCCTTGCACCAGGTGTACTTCTGGTTGTCGGACAGGTGAATATAGGGTGGTGCCGGGCCGGTATAGCGAGGATTGGTCTCGCCGTTCCAGGGATGGCGTCCGGCCTTGTCGCCGTCCGGATAGGCATACCAGGAGGAGGTGATGTATTCGGCGATCTTGGTGAGATCGAAAGGATTCAGCTTCGTGACGGCGTCATCCGTGACGATGCCCGGCTTCAGCGAACCGGCCGGGACTCCGGCGCAGGAATACCCCCCCTCCCCGACCGCCATCAGGTTCGGGCTTGAAAGGCCGATGTCGGCATACTCCTTGTAAAACGAGGTGATCGCCATCACATCCGGGCAGTAGACCTTCTCGACGAAATCCCTGGCGCGCTGTACCATCCCTTCCAGCTGCGCCAGCGACACCTGATTGATGGTTATCTGGTTATCCATGTTGATGGAGCAGGCCATCCCCCCGACCAGAAAATTGGGGTGCGGGTTCTTACCGCCGAAGATGGTCTGCAGCCTGATCACGTCGCGCTGCCACTCCAGGGCCTCCAGGTAGTGGGCAACGGCCATCAGATTGGCCTCGGGCGGAAGCTTGTAATCCGGATGCCCCCAGTAGCCGTTGCTGAAGAGACTGTACTGCCCGCCGGCCACAGAGTCCTGCAGTTTTTTGCGCACCGCACCGAAATGGGCAGCGGAGTTGGTCGGCCAGTCGGAAAGTGAAGCGGCCAGCCTGGCGGTCTGCACCGGATCGGCCTTGAGGGCGCTGACCACATCGACCCAGTCCAGAGCGTGAAGGTGATAGAAATGGATCACGTGATCCTGGATCGTCCCCATCTCCATCATCAGGGCCCGAATCATTTCGGCGGCACGGGGCACGGGGTATTTGAGGGCATCCTCCACCGCCCTGATCGAGGCCATGGCATGCACACCGGTGCAGACCCCGCAGATGCGCTGAACCATAGCCCAGGCGTCCCGCGGGTCGCGCCCCTGAAGAATCTTCTCGATGCCGCGGAACTGGGTCGTACAGGCCCAGGCATTGCTGATCCTGCCTCCATCGGTTTCCAGCTCAATCCGTAAATGTCCCTCAATGCGGGTGATCGGGTCTATGACTATTCGCTGAGCAGCCATGATCGCTCCTTTCTCGCCGGTCGGCGATCACTCTTTGGTCGTATCGTTGTCCTGCCCGGGGGTGTCCCCCTCTCCCAGAGCTGCCAGAGGCAGGGATTCCGGCTCTTCCTTGCGGGACTGACGCTTGCGCAGCACCGTTGCGGCGCTGTGTACAGCCACACCTGCCAGGGAGGCTCCCGCCGCCGCCGCGCCGATCCTGTTGGCGGTCAGCTCCACGCTGACCCCCGGCACATCCAGATCAGGGATGCGCTTGTAGAAGGGGGTCATCCGGTCGAAGAAAAGGCGCTCGGTGCATCCCAGACAGGGGTGCCCGGCTCTGATCGGGAAACCGGTGCCCTGATTCCATCCGATAACCGGACAGGGGGCGAAGGTGGCCGGCCCCTTGCAGCCCATCTTGTAGAGGCAGTAACCCTTGCGGGCATTGTCGTCGTCAAAGCTGGCCACAAACTGTCCGGCATCGTAGTGGGCGCGGCGCGGGCATTTGTCGTGGATTCGCTGGCTATAGGCAAAGAGCGGCCGGCCGTCGTGATCAACCGGCGGCGTGTGGCCGTATACCAGGTAATAAAGCAGCGTGGCGGTGATCACCTCGCCGATCGGCGGGCAGCCGGGCAGATTGACCACCGGCCGGTCCTTGATGATGTCCGCCACCCCCACGGCGCCGGTCGGGTTCGGATGCGCCGCCTGGATCGAGCCGTAATGGGCGCAGGCCCCCACCGCCAGCACAGCAGCGGCGTTTTTGGCGGCCCGGCGCAGCAGCGATTCGGCGGTTTCGCCGCCGATCACGCAGTAGACCCCGTTGTCGCGCAGCGGTATCGATCCGTTCACCACCAGCAGGTGCGGCTGTTCAATGGCTTTGTTCAAAACTGCGTTGGCCTGCTCTCCGGAGGGGGCCATAAGGAGCTCGTTGTATTCGAGGGAGACCATGCTCAGGATCAGGCTTTCGATTGTCCTGTCCCCGGAGCGGATGGCACTTTCGAGGCAGCCGGTGCACTCCTGGAGCTGCAGCCAGACAACGACAGGACGCTTGGCGACGGCCAATCGGTCGGCAATCTCCTTGGCCAGGGCCTCTGTCCGGCCGCCGGCCACCAGCCCTCCGCACCCCAGCACGGCGGCAACCCGCCCGCACAGTGACAGAAACTGGCGCCGGCTGACCCCCTGACGTGTTAGGTATTCGGCGCACGACTCTTCTTCCTTCCAGAGGTCAAACGGTGAACCGGGCATTGTGCCCTCCCTTTATCTGCCGTGCAGCAACGGCATGGCAATGATTGTTGGCTTTGATATAATTAACTTTGGTTCAAGTATATCCCTCTTGTCTGCCTCCGCAAGCCGACTGCATAAAAAAATGCAGGGAGGTTGAAATCGGGGCAAATACTGCTATCATCACATGAAGTGATCGAATCTTCGTCTCTGCAGCGCACAACGGAAACCATGACCATGAGCGTGACCGACCTGATCCTGCTGCACCCGCCGAGTATATTCCGTTTTCGCGAACTCCCCTGTTTCCAGGGACCTGTAAGCGATGTCATCCCATCCACCTCACTATTCGAAGGCTATCCGATCGGTTTTCTGACCCTTTCGGAATATCTCACCCGGCATGGCATCTCGGTCAGGATCGTTAATCTGGCCGTCAAGATGCTCCGTGACCGCTCTTTCAATGTGGAGCAGTTTACCGCAGGCCTCTCAGCGCGGGCATTCGGCATCGACCTCCACTGGCTGCCCCATGTGGATGGCTGCCTCACCCTGGCGGCTCAGCTCAAGCGGCAGCACCCCGATATTCCCGTGATCGTGGGCGGTCTCTCAGCCACCTATTTTCGGGACGAGCTCATGCGGGATTATCCCTGTATCGACTTCGTGCTCTGCGGCGATTCCACCGAAGAGCCGCTGCGCCTGCTGATGGAAGCGCTCCGCAGCGGCGGCGATCTCAAGCAGGTACCCAACCTGGTGTGGCGCACCGGCGGCAGGGTGGTGGACAACGGGATTACCTGGCGGCCCAACACCCTGGACCATGTGCGTTTCGACTACTCCCACATCTTCCGCATGCTCGTCAAACACCGCGATCCGGTCGGCTATCTCCCGTACGCCGATTGGCTCGAACATCCGGTGCTGGCGGTGTTCACCTGTCGTGGCTGCCTGCATGACTGTTCAACCTGCGGCGGATCATCGTCGGCCTTCAGCAGCACCTGCACCCGCTCCAGGCCGGCCTTCCGCTCTCCGGAGCTCCTGGCCGAGGATATCGTCGCCATCGCCGGCTACACCGGCGCGCCGATCATGATCATCGGCGACATGCTTCAGGCGGGCGAGCGGTATGCCGACACCTTTTTCAGCGTCATCCGCCGCCACAGCATCGCCAACGAGCTGGCCTTCGAATTCTTCCACCCCCCTTCCCGCCGTATTGTGGAGTTGCTGGCGGACAGCGTAGAGAACTTCAACGTGGAACTGTCGCCCGAGTCCCACGACCTGCGTGTCAGACGCGCCTTCGGCAAGCAGTACGACAATAGCGAGCTGGAGGCAGCGATCGATACGCTCGTGGCGAGCAGATGTACGCGGATCGACCTCTTCTTTATGGTGGGACTTCCCTTCCAGAGCTACACCTCGGTGATGGAATCGGTGGCCTACTGCGGGGAACTCCTGAATCGGTATGGCAGCAGCGGCAAGTTGCTCCCGATGATCGCCCCCCTGGCCCCTTTCGTCGATCCCGGCAGCAGGATTTTTGAAGAGCCGGACACAATGGGGTACCGCCTGCTGTACCGCACCCTTGCCGAACACCGCCAGGCCATGCTGATGCCGAGCTGGAAACAGCGTCTGAACTACGAAACCGAATGGATGTCGCGCGATGACATTGTCAATGCCACCTACGACGGAGCGGAAGCCCTCGTCGATCTCAAGCTGCGCCACGGGCTGGTACCGGCAGCGGACGCCCATGAGATCAGGGAGCATATCGCCAGAGCCCGCACGATTATCGAGCTGCTTGACAATGACAGCCCTGTCGGCCAGGAGCTTGCGAGCGAGATCCACCGGCTGAACAGGCTCGATTCTCTCTGCGGAAAGCACGAACTGGAA
Organism: Geobacter sp.; assembly: GCA_009886055.1. Taxonomy (GTDB): domain Bacteria; phylum Desulfobacterota; class Desulfuromonadia; order Geobacterales; family Pseudopelobacteraceae; genus JACRCG01. The sequence continues at coordinate 9,944 of VFJM01000366.1, forward strand.
TGGCGCGTGAGAGGGAAGAGATACCATCTTTTCAGATGCATTGCCGCGCTGTTCCCTCCCCAGCCACCCCGGCACGACAGTTTCGCACCACCCCTCCCGGAAAAAACTTCCGCCGCCATCCTGTAAAATCTTAAAAGTTTGGTAGAATCTAACTAGTGTCCATCCACAAACTCCGGATGTGACACCAGTAGTTTTGAATTCGGAAACTGGTGACGACCATGGGCGATGATCTCCTCTCCGACATACTTGCGGCCGAACGTGAAATCCGCCTGCAGATCGAGGCCCTGGAACAGCAGACAGCGGAGCGGCTGGAAACGCTCAAGCAGGAGCTTGAACAGATGCTGGAAACCGAGTCCACGGCCCTGCAGGCCGAACGGGAACAGGCCCGGACCATGGCCGAGCAGACGGCACAGCGGGAGGCGGATGCGCTGCTGGCCGAGGCCCGGGCCTTTGCCCTGCGGCTGGAAAACCTCGACACCATGGAATTGGAGAGGGTTGTACTCCGCCATCTTGCCCGCATCCTCCCGGAAGGTGAACAATGATCGTCAGGATGAGCAAGCTTGAAATTGCCGGCCCGCGAGGACTACTTCTGGACGTGCTGGATACCATCCGGGAGTTGGGCACCTTCCAGCTGGAGGAGGATGGCGCAGCAGCTCAGGCCGCCGGCCTGCCGGCGTCGCCCCAGCCCCAGGGCGCTGATGCCCGGACCGTTACGGAACGTCTCTTTCTGGAGAACATCCGCCGCCAGACCTCTGAAATCATCTCGCTCCTGCCGGCATTGGATATCCGTGAAAACGGGCTTGATCCGCTGGCAATTCTGGACACAATCGCCGTTACCGCCTCCCGGCACCTGGCTACATGCCGGGAGCTGGCCGAGCGATATCAGGCCCTGCAGCGGGAAGAGCAGGAACTGGTGCGTTACAAAGTCCTGCTGTCCGCCATTGACCGCCTGGTCAAAGGCCAGGATACACGCTCCGGCCTGGAGTACATTGGGATCACCCTGCGGGACCCCTCCTTCGTCGAGCAGCTGTGCGAGGCGCTGACATGCCTGGTGGACGGGGAGTGTACCCTGACCACCACCGTTGCCGACGACGGCACGCTGATCGGATTGATCGTCACCACCGCCTCGCGCGCCAAGAGCATCAGGCAACTGCTGAGCGACCAACAGATGCCCGAACTCCCCTTGCCGGAATCCTTGGGGAGGCTCTCCCTGCCCGAGCGGATCAGTGGCCTGGAGGAATCCCTGAGTGCAACCCGCCGCGCCATGGAGGAGACGGTCGCGGAGCAGGATCGTTTTGCCCGGAGCTGGCTTGCCTTTTACCGACAGGTCAATCAATGGCTCGTTGAACGCTTGGCGCTTCTTTCGGTGACCGCATCGGTCCAACGGACCGGAATGTGCTTTGTGATCCACGGATGGGCGCTGACCGAGGAAACCGGCGTTCTGGAGGAACGCCTGAACAGCAGGTTCGGAGACCGGGTGGCGGTAGAGCATTGCGCCATCCTGGAACAGGACCTGGAGAAGGTCCCGGTGGCCCTGCGCAATCCTTCCTATTTCAGGCCGTTTGAATTACTTACCCGTTTGCTGCCGCTGCCCCGCTACTCATCATGGGATCCGACTCCTTTCATCGGAATTTTTTTCCCGCTTTTCTTCGGCATGATGCTGGGGGATGCCGGACATGGCCTGGTCCTCTTGACGGCGTCCCTGCTGCTTTTGTGGCGCCGTCCGAGCGGGGCGATGGGGGATGCCGCCCGCATCCTGCTGATATCCTCCAGCTACGCTATCCTGTTCGGCATCCTGTTCGGCGAGTTCTTCGGCGAGGCCGGCGGCAGGCTGCTGCACCTGACGCCGATCCTGCCGGAACGGAGCCGTGCCGTCATTCCGATGCTGATCTTCTCCCTGGCTCTCGGGGCCTCCCATGTGGTACTCGGCCTGCTGCTGGGCCTGATCACGGACATCAGGCGTCACAAACGGGGTGAGGCGGCAGTGCGCATCGTCACCATCGCGCTGATCGCCTGTCTGGCATACCTGGTGACGGCGTACATCTATCCATCTCCCTGGCTGGTGACCCGGCCGGTCCTGATTCTGGTCGGGCTGCTGCTGCCACTGCTGATACTGTCCGGCGGCCTGCTGGCCCCGCTCGAGATGGTCAAAACAGTGGGCAATATCGTCTCCTACGCCAGGATCATGGCCATCGGCCTCAGTTCGGCGCTCCTGGCCAATGCGGCCAACCAGATGGCGGGACTCACAGGCAACCTGATACTCGGTACGCTGGCCGCCATTACGCTGCATGCCGTGGCCATCGTGCTGGGGCTGTTCGCACCGGCAATCCATGCCCTGCGGCTCCATTTAGTCGAGTTTTTCAGCAAGTTCGTCGAACCGGGGGGCAAACGGTTCAATCCGTTGCACAAGTAGGCACTACAACCGCCAAGGAGGGTACACGTATGGAAAAGGTCCTGATCTGTTTTGCGGCAGCATTGGCTGTCGGTCTGTGCGCCTTGGCCACGGCCTGGGCCCAGTCAAGGATCGGTGCGGCCACCGCCGGCACGATTGCCGAGCGCCCCGAACTGACCGGCACCGTCATCATCATGCTGGCCATACCCGAAACCATAGTCATCCTCGGTTTCGTGGTCGCCACCATGATCCTCAACAAGTGAGTCCGGTTCATGGGACGGCGTGAACTGCTGGAGGCCCTGCATCGCGAGGGACGGGAAACGATGGCAGCCATCTCCGGCAGGTCGGCAGCGGAGGAGGAGCGGCTTCGGACCGGGTCCGAAGAGCGCCGCGAAAAGTTGCGGCGGGAGCACGAGCAGCAGCGTGATCTGCTCTGCAGCGTCCTGCAGCGTACGCTCAGATCGAGGGCTGCACGCGAAGCGGCCCTGATACGCCTGCGGGCCGAGCATGCCCTGTCGCTGCGACTGCATGAACTTGCCCGCCTCTGCCTGAAGCAGCTTCGCAGAGACGGCCCTGAACAGCTCTTCCGCGCTCTGGCGGCCGAGCTGCCGGCAGTGCCGTGGCACACGGCATGGACCACACCCGGCGATGCCGTTCTGGCCTCCGGCCATTTTCCCGGCGCTTCAATCATACCCGACGAGGCACTCTCCGGAGGAGTCAAAGCGGTAACCGTGGACGACAGCCTGACCGTCGACAACACCCTGGAGGCGCGGTTGGAGAGGCTGTGGCCCGATCTGCTGCCGCACCTGATGGCCGAATTGCGGGGGCGCCAGTTGTGAACCGCCAGAGAAGAGCACAAGCCAAAATCATGAGAACACTGCTGCTCGACATGCCGGCCGGGGTATCGGCCGATTGCCTGCTGGCACGCATCAGGGGGCGCCGGTCGTTTCTTGTTCGCAACTGGGACCGCCTGCTGCTGTCCAGCCAGCCGCTGCAGACACTTTCCCCGGCTCCCTGGAGACGGGCAGAAGGCCGGGTTCTGCAGGCCCTGCAGCAGGAGTACTTCTGGGCTTTTTCGCATATGGACGAGCAGGTGCGGCGCTCCATGGCCCCCTTTTTCTGGCTGGCGGAACTGCGTACCCTGGCGGTCTGCCTGCGGCTCTTGACCAGGGGGGCAACGAATCTTGACCACCTGCTCACGCACAGTCTGCTCGCCAACAGCATCAAGGATCTGCTCCGAAAGGCCTACGGCTGCGCCCCGGCGGTAACCGGACTGACTGCCGTTCTGGCCGGGTACGATGCACGTTTTACCGGGCTTGCTGATATCTATCTCACCGGAGGTTCCGGCGCGCTGGAAGGTGCCCTGTATGAGATTTCGCTGACAACTATCTCCGATATGCCGATCCACCCGCAGATGCGCTGCTATATGGCACTGGTGATCGACAGTCGCAATCTGACCACGCTCGCCAAGCGGATGCGCTGGCGGCTCGGCACCATCCCTCCCCTGCTGGAAGGGGGCACCCTGCCCCCCTCGCGGCTGGCGGAACTGTTTGAGCGCCGGGACAGCGCCGGACTGCTGCACCTCGCCATGCGTCTGGGAGGCCTGGCACCCTACCGCGAGACAGACGACCTGGAGCGGGTGCTGTACGAGGCCCAGCGGCGGGTCATGCGACGCCTGGCCCGCCAGGAGGGCGGAGTCGGACTGATCCTCGACTACCTCTGGCGCTGCGGCAACGAAGCGGCCAACATCGGCCTGCTGGAACGACTGGAGTTTATGGGGAGTGAACATGCCGAAGCGGAGCTGCGGCGATGAACAGGATCGTGGCCCTGACCCCGGCCGATGCAGACAACGGCTTCGCCTGCTGCGGAGCGGTCCAGCATGCCGTCCTCCCCGGCCGGGCGGCCGAGACCCTGACGCAGGCGCTGGACGAGGCGGGGAGCGGCGTGGTGATCCTTGACGAACGGCTGGTGGAGGAGGTGGGGGAGGAGATGCTTCATTCTCTTGAACGGCGCTGGCCCGGTGTGCTGGTGGTGCTCCCGCCACCCGGCGTGAGCGGGGCTGGCGAGGATTATGCCATGCGCCTGATCCGCAGGGCCGTCGGCTACCAGGTCAAGGTGAGAAGATGAGCGGCACCATCACCGGCATAGCGGGTCCAACCGTAACCGTCGACCTGAAGGGGCTGCGGATGTACGAGATCGTCCTGGTGGGAAAGGCCGGTCTGACGGGCGAGGTGGTGCGGCTGGAGCGGGAGCGGGCCGTGCTGCAGGTCTACGAGGATACCCGCGGTCTGGCGGTGGGGGAGCCGGTGCGCGGCACAGCCCGCCCGCTGACCGCCCAGCTCGGGCCGGGACTGCTCGGCGGCATGTTCGACGGACTGCAGCGACCGCTGGAAAAGCTCCTGGAGCGCGACGGCCCCTTCATCAGCGGCGGCAGCAGCGCCTCGGTTCTGGACTCCCCCCGACAGTGGCACTTCATTCCGGTCAAGGGACCGGGAGATCGGGTGACGGCCGGCGAGACCATCGGCCAGGCCGAGGAGGGGGCCTTCCGCCATCTGGTGAGTGCTCCCCGGGACGGCGTGCTTGCCAGCCTGGCAGCGGGCAGCTACAGCGTCTGCCAGGCGGTGGGGAGCTATGACGACGGCAGCCCGATCTCCGTCTGCCAGGAGTGGCCGGTGCGCAGCCCGCGCCCCTGCCGCCGCCGGCTGCCCCCGACCGAACCGCTGGTGACCGGGCAGCGGGTAGTAGACTTTCTCTACCCGCTGGCCCGGGGCGGCACCGCCATCATCCCCGGCGGTTTCGGCACCGGAAAGACCATCCTGGAGCAGTCCGTGGCCAAGTTCTCGGACGTGGACCTTGTGGTCTACGTCGGCTGCGGCGAGCGCGGCAACGAAATGGCCGAACTGCTGGAGGAGTTTGCCGGACTGAACGACCCCTGGACGTCACGGCGACTGATGGAGCGCACCATCGTGGTGGCCAACACCTCAAACATGCCGGTGGCGGCCCGCGAGGCCTCGATCTACACCGCCGTTACGATGGCAGAATACTTCCGGGACATGGGCTACCATGTCCTGCTGCTGGCGGACAGCATCTCCCGCTGGGCCGAGGCGCTGCGCGAAATATCGTCGTCTCTGGAGGAGATGCCGGGTGAAGAGGGGTATCCCACCTATCTGGCCTCGCGCATGGCCGGTTTCATGGAGCGGGCCGGGGTGGTGGAAACCATGAACGGCACGGTCGGCTCCCTGAGCATGATCCTCTCCGTTTCGCCCCCCGGCGGCGATTTCACCGAACCGGTCACCCAGGCCTGTCTGCGGACGGCCGGCGCGTTTCTGATGCTGGACGCCTCCCTGGCGCACCGTCGCCACTTTCCGGCCGTCAACTGGTTCCAGAGCTTTTCCCTCTACGAACAGACCATGGTGCAGCATTTTTCCCGCATCGTCGACGCGGGATGGACCGAGGCGCGCCGGCGCTGCCGGACACTGCTCCAGCGGGAGGAGGCGCTGCGCGAGGTGGCCGAGATCGTCGGCCTGGAAGGGATGCAGGAACAGGACCACCTGATCCTGCACAGCGCGGAACGGATCAGGCTGGAGTTCCTCTGCCAGAACGCCTACAGCGAGGATGCCTTCAGCTCCCCGGAACAGATCATGGCCATGATGAACAGAATCCTGGCCGACCATGAACGACTCGAAGGACGCCTGGCCGCCGGCGATACTCTTGAAGCGGCGCTTGGGAAGGGGGGTGACGAACATGCGTCTCAGTGAACATACCTACCGCACCGTTTCCTCCATCCGCGGCCCCCTGATCTTCCTGAACAGGGTGCGGGAGGTCCGCTTCGGCGAGGTGGTGCGCATTATCCACCCCGAGGGGGGATCGCTGGAGGGCGAGGTGATCAAGATCGACGGCGATACGGTCCTGGTGCAGGTCATGGGCGAGACCCGCGGCCTGGATACCGGCTCGGCCGTGATTTTCAGCGATGCGGTCAAGCGGGCACCGCTCTCGGTGGAGGTGATCGGAAGGATCTTCAGCGGCTCCTTCGCGCCGCTGGACAACGAACCGCCCTATATCCCCGAACGGTGGGGCGCCATCTCCGGGGCCCCCATCAACCCGGTGGCCCGGGCCCGGCCGCAGGATTTCATCGAGACCGGCTTCAGCACCATCGATGCCTTGAATACCCTGGTGCGCGGCCAGAAGCTGCCGATCTTCTCCTGTGCAGGTCTGCCCGCCAAGGAGATGGCGGCCGGCATCCTGCGCAACGCCCGCCTGGCGGGTGGCGGCCAGTTCGTAGTGGTGTTCGTGGCCCTGGGACTGACCCACCACGAGTATTCCTACTACATGGACGTGCTGGCCGGGATGCAGGGAGGTTTCGCAGCTTTCATCAACCGCGCCGGGGAGCCGGTCATCGAACGCCTCCTGGCGCCCCGCTTCGGGCTGGCCGTGGCCGAATACCTCGCTTTCTGCCACGCCATGGATGTGCTGGTGCTGATTACCGACATGACCAACTACTGCGACGCCCTGCGGGAGGTCTCGACCGCCCGCGAGGAACTGCCGGGGAGGCGCGGTTATCCCGGTTATCTCTACTCCGACCTGTCGTCTCTCTACGAGCGGGCCGGGCGCATCCGCGGTCTGGCCGGCTCGGTGACCATGCTGCCGGTGGTAACCATGCCTGAAGACGACATCACCCATCCGATCCCCGACCTGACCGGCTACATCACCGAGGGGCAGATCGTACTGTCGCGCGAACTGCATCAACAGGGGATTTTCCCGCCGGTGGACGTGCTCCCCAGCCTGTCGCGCCTCATGCAGCAGGGGATCGGCGAAGGTCAAACCCGTTCGGATCACCGCCAACTGGCCAACCGCCTTTACCGCCACTATTCCCGCGGCCGTGACCTCCGCCGCCTGGAGGCCATCGTCGGGCGGGACGGCCTCAGCGGAAAGGATCGCCAGATGCTGGATTTCGCCGATGTCTTTGAACGGGAACTGGTCCACCAGGGGAACGTGCGGCGCACGGTTGCGGAGAGCCTGGATACCGGACTGGCGCTCATGCAGCGTTTTGCGCTGGAGGGGTGAAGAGTGAAGAGCAAAGGGAGACAACCATGATCCATCCCACCCGCACCAATCTGCTGCTGCTGAAAGAGAAGAGTCGCTCGGTACAGAACAGCAACGGCATCCTCAAAGCCCGGCGCCAGGCGCTGATCAAGGAACTCCTGGCGGCTACCGCTCCGTTTCTGTCGTCGCGCGACACGGTTCAGGCCACCTACGGCCTTGCCGTGCGCGAGCTGGCACTCTCTCTGGGCATCGAGGGGGATGACATGCTGGATTCGATTGCGGCTGTGGCAGAACGGGATCTGGGGCTGGAGATCAGCGAACGGAGCGTCATGGGGCTGCGCTACCGGGAGGTCAGCATGCGAGAATCGCCGCTGCGGGATGTGGACGGTCGCGGGTACGACTACCGGGCTACCACCTCCCGTCTGGAAGACACCCTGCACCATTTCGAGCAGATTCTGCAGGCCATGCTGGAGATTGCCGCCTATGAAAGCAAACTCAAGCGGCTCGGCCAGGAGGTGGTGCGGGTCACGCGGCGCATCAGGGTTCTGGAGGAACGCCTCCTGCCGGAGCTGCAGCATCAGGTCAAGAGCATCGCCCAGTTCCTGGGGGAGCGGGAGCGGGAGTCAACGTTCCGGCTGAAGCGTTTCAGGGATGTGAGGCGTGCAGTTTGATGGCGGACCGGGCATACACTCTGCCGGGTGGGGAATTACCTGTATGAAAATTCGCATATCCCTCATTGCAAAACTTACCTTTGCCACCTCGTTGATCCTGCTTGTTTTCATGGGGTTGCTGGATAATATCAATCTTAAAAACGTCAGAAAGGTCATGATAGATTACGCCGTTTCAAATGCGGAGCAAGTTGCCGACATAATCAGTCAGAGCGCATATGATTCCATGATGAAGAATGATAAAACCGGTCTTTATCACATGATCGGGAGAATTGCCAAAAGTGAAAATATTGAACACATACGGTTGATCGATCAAAAAGGTAAGGTGGTTTTTTCAAACATAAACGAGGAAATCGGTTCCGTCATTGGCAAGCATGCCGACGAATGCATTATGTGCCACAATCCTGAAAGTCCTGAAAGTCTCGACATATCGCCATCATCAATGAACCGCAGTCGGATCATTATTACCAGGTCGGGCAAAGAAACGCTTGGCTTTACCAAGGCAATTCAAAATCAACCGGCCTGTTTTACTGCATCCTGCCATTTCCATGGCAAGTATGACACTGTGCTGGGGCTGCTTGACATATCAATTTCCCTGGAAATGCTCAAACAGAAATCCCATGAATATCGCCTTACGTTTATCATGTTGACATGCCTGCTCCTGTTGATGATCGGTATTCTGATAACCACTCTGACACAATATCTTGTTGATATTCCGGTGCAGAGGCTTGTCCGGCACAGCGCTCTGGTCGCATCGGGGGATCTTGAATCAAGGGTCCCTGTCACCAGCAGGGATGAGCTTGGGGAGCTGTCGGAAGCGGTCAACCTTATGACTGAAAGCCTCGGCAAGGCTGACAAGGAGCTGAAGGGGTGGGCCGACAGCCTTGAAAACAAGGTGGAAGAGCGAAGTCATGAGATCATGCGTATGGAAGAACAGTTGCGCAGCTCGGAGAAGCTCGCTTCTCTCGGTACTCTCGCGGCCGGAGTTGCACATGAAATCAACAATCCGCTCACCGGCATTCTTTTGTATGCCTCAATCCTGAACAGCGACAAGAGGCTTGATCCAGCTTTATTGCCCGATGTGGAGATAGTAATTTCAGAGACTCGAAGGTGCGCCGGTATCGTGAAAAATCTGCTTGATTTCAGCCGGAAATCTTTACCGGAAAAAGAAGTTATAGCCCTCGACGCAATCCTTGATGAAGTTGTGACCCTTTTTCACCAGCAGCCGGACTTCAGAAATATCGTTATCAGGAAAAATTACGGTAACGATCTGCCGCAGATATCAGTTGATCCCAACCAGATCCGCCAGGTATTCATGAACCTGGTTATCAATGCAGGTCATGCCATGCCGAAGGGGGGGGATCTGGAAATATCCACGTATCGGTCGGCAAACGGGACGTATGTCTGTGCCGGTATTAAAGATAACGGCAGTGGTGTTCCTGAAGAAAATATTGCCAGGATCTTTGATCCGTTCTTTACGACCAAACCTGAAGGCACCGGCCTCGGGCTGTCGATTTCGTACGGGATCATAGAAAACCATGGCGGGAAGATCGAGGTAAAGAGCACGGTAGGGAAAGGGACAACATTTATTGTCATGCTCGCGGTCTCCGGCTGAGATGGAAATGCTCACTTCTCCTGAAACTAAAATACCTTGCAAATCGATGATTCAATCACTAAAATGTCAGATATGTATAGAAATCGACTCCTTTCAAATCGTTTACACCGTTTGACGGAAAATTTTCCGGTGACCGTTGTCAGTGGTGCCCGGCAGGTGGGTAAGACAACGCTCCTGAAACATCTTTTTCCCCGGCATGATTATGTCGTATTCGATGCAAGTATTGATCTTGAGGGTGCCCGGCGCGACCCGGATCTATTTCTGCTCAATCATCCACCTCCTCTTATCCTTGATGAAATTCAGTACGCACCGGAGTTGGTTTCGGCAATCAAGCGGCTGGTTGATCGTTCAGCATCTACTGCCGGTCAGTTCATCCTCACCGGTTCGCAGCAGTGGCAGGTTCTGAAGACGCTCTCCGAAAGCCTTGCCGGAAGAGCGGCGTTCCTCGATTTACAGGGGTTTTCGTTGCAGGAATTATCGGATGCAGACAGTTGCTGGCTACCCCGGTGGCTGGATATTCCCGAACAGTTTCTGGAGTGGAGCCGAACGGCGGCTACATACACGGGAGGGCTGACATCCTGGCTTTGGAAGGGTTTCATGCCGGGCGTACAGCCTCTTCCCGATGATCTGGTCAACGATTTCTGGACCGGTTATCATCGGACTTATATTGAGCGGGATGCGCGTCTGATGGGAGAAATACAGGACTGGCAGGAGTTTGGCCGGTTTATTGGTCTTATGACAGCATTGACCGCTCAGGAGATAAATTATAGCCAATTGGGGCGAGAGATAGGCATAACCCCGCAGACATCAAAGCGGTGGTTGAAGATTCTGGAAGCAACATTCCAGTGGTTTGAGCTGCCCCCCTTTTCTGGTAATCCGGTCAAACGGGTGTCACTGCGCCCCAAAGGGCACATTACCGATACCGGTCTCGCCTGTTACCACGCGAGGGTGTCAGCTCCTGGAATGCTTGCCTCAAATCCGTTGTTCGGCTCACTGTTCGAAAGTGCCATGGTGCAGGAACTTCACAAGCAAGCAGCCGCTTCAGCCATAACACCGGCATGGTATCATTGGCGCTCCGCCGGAGGGGCAGAAGTCGATCTTCTGTTGGAAAAAGACGACATAATTTATCCGTTTGAGTTCAAGCTGACTACCAGGCCATCCCGGCGGGACGCGTCCGGTATAACGGCAATCAAGGCGGCTTACACAGGACGGCGATTCGGAAAAGGTGCGGTGATCTGCGCGGTGGAAAAACCGTACTGGATAACGGACGATGTCATGGCTATTCCATGGAATCTGTTGTGATGGTGCTTCATAGTCTACTGTGGTATGCGTGAAAGCTTGATAAACGTCAGGTTATGTAAGGGAGCCGGAGACAATTCATGAGATACGACAACCGATTATCTGATAATGACGAGTTGCAGAAAAAGATACAAGCACACCGGCCACTCGATGAATATGAAGTGAAACAACTGAAAGAATATTTCCGGATCGGTTTGACCTGGTCCAGTAATGCACTTGAAGGAAACAGCCTTACAGAGAGTGAAACAAAGGTGGTTCTGGAAGATGGCATAACCATCGGCGGAAAGCCTCTGAAAGACCACTTTGAAGCTATCGGACACAGTGAAGCTTTCGATCTGCTCTGCAAGCTGGCAGTCAATTCCGGCATAACTGAAAAAGATATTCTGGGGTTGCATCAACTATTTTATTTCAGGATTGATGCGGAGTCAGCCGGTCGTTACCGGGAGCGAAACGTTATTATCACCGGGACTGATTTTACTCCGCCCCGGCCTTCAGATGTTCCTCAAGCCATGCAGGATTTTGTGAATAACATCCCGTCGCTATGTAAACTTCATCCGGTGGAGTATGCCGCCATGCTGCATCTCAATCTGGTGACGATCCATCCCTTTATTGACGGCAATGGCAGAACGGCACGGCTCTTGATGAACCTTGCCCTTTTGCAGGCTGGATTTCCCATTACCATAATCGCTCCTGTTGTCCGGGGTGACTACATCTCAGCCCTGCATGACTCGAATAAAGGCGACAGCATACCATTTGTAAATTTCATTTCTTGTTGTGTATGGGAAAGCCAGAGAGAATATCTGCGCCTGCTGGAGAGCCTTGACAGGAAATAGCGGTCGAGCTTGTGAGGGGACTTGTCATCTTAAAGACTGCCATGCTCTACGGTGTTAACGGCCCAGTTAAAAACGGGCTGTTCGCAGGAATCTTGAGCGCTTCCCATCTGATTTCATGTTTGAGCTTACCCGAGAAGAGCTGGAGAACTTGAGATGCCAGATTGGCATCTCAAGTTGGGGTGGTGTAAGGTAGATAATTGATAAAAGCCCCATCGGGGCGTTTGATGTTAGCCGTGGGATTCATCCCACGGTTGAGGCGACGCACACCATTCATCCGTCGCATACGCGACGGTGGGATATGATGTATCGTCGATCCGGGGAATGAATTCCCCGTCTACCATCATGCTGTCCCTACGGGACGAAAACGATAAAAGC
>VFJM01000144.1 GCA_009886055.1 Geobacter sp.
AAGCAAGGGTCTGATAGATCTGGGCACGCCCGGACCAGGCCAAACTCGTATTGATCTCGTTAACAACTCCGCTCAATAACCCCCATTTATCCTGTGTTTCAGCAAGGCGAACCTCAACCCGGTTATTCCAGGTCAGATGTTTGACCTGATACGTGGCTCCGGCTGATACGGCAGTGAAGTTTTCAGTGCCGCCCGATGCGGAAGCAACATTGGTGTTTAACTGATAGGCAGAGTTTTTGGCAAGTGTCTGGCTGCGGTCCAGACCGGCATCGACTTGCCAGGCATCAGTGACCTGCCAGTTCTGCTTCACGCCGATATTGGCAAATACACGTTCAGCATTTTCGTTCAATTGGCGTTCAACAGAGCTGGTAATGGATGCGCCCTTCCACGGAGTTGACCGGATACCAAGCCGTGTATTCTGGGTTGTCGCCGTTTCGCCCCAGGTGTACTCCTGCGCGCCAAGCAGCGTCAGGTTAGTGAAAACCTTCAGTTCGCCGCCAAACGTCGTACGGGTTGGAAAATCTTTGTTGCTGTTTTCCCCTACTGACTGGGCATGGTTAACCGTCAGGGTCAGCCGGTCATACAGTGTCAGTACTTTTCCCCCTGCAGTCAACTGATTTGATTGCTTGTTAGTGCCATCGCCAAGCGTATCATTGGCATGCAGGACTCCTAGTGACAGGCCCCAATGAGGATCAGTGTAGGCGACCTTGCCCTCGGCAACGTCACGCACTGCACCGGTCAGCAGAGTATACTGGCGGTAGGCGCCGGCATTGGTGCTGAGGTGGTCGGTGAGACGGTACGTTCCTTCAGCGCCGAATTTCCGGGTGCCTGATTCGGTACCCGACTGCTGTCCCAGACCGAAACCGGTTTCCTGCTCGCGAATATATGCCTTGACATCAAATGTTTTGGAGTTGTGCGTGACTTCAGCCAGATACGCATTGCCGGTGCGACTGGTAATGCCATCAGTATAGTCACTGGTGGCAAACTCTGCGCGCAGTTTTGTCCCGTCACCAATTTTAAGAGACGTATCCAGACCATACAGATTTCCGATCCGGATTCCCTGCTCTTCGCGGATATAACTTCCTCCAACTTTCAGCTTCTGGTCGAGCAGCTTGAGTCCGGCACGACCGCCGTAACTGTAATTGGCTCCGCCCGTGGAGATAATTTCGTACTCTGCAACGATAGTGATCGGATTAAAGTTCTCATCGCGGCTGAAAACCGGCTCCTTGAAGAAGATGCCGCCGGTATCATAGTCAATTGAATATTCGGTAAAACGGCTGAGAGTGCGGCTGGAGATGACCACTTCACTCTTGAAACGGTCACGAACTTCGATGATGATTTTTTCCGAATTGGAAACAATCTTCTTATTTGATAAGTGGTAAAGACCTGAGGTGCCGTCTCCGGGAATTTCATCCCGAACATACGATTGACTGGTTTCGCTGGCAAAGGCACTGAATTCATAGTTCTGGGCCTGCATTTCGCTCTTGAAGCCGGTCATCCGGCGGCTGTAGCGGGAAAGCTCCGTCACGGTCAGGCCGGTGTCATAATCGCCGAACATGGCATAGAACTGATCGCGTTCAATCTTGACGTACAGATTTTTGGCGCTGGCGGCATCATACTGCTGCCGGGTCGCGTCGCCATAGAG
>VFJM01000381.1 GCA_009886055.1 Geobacter sp.
CCCGTGCCCTGCATCGAATCACGATTGACCACGAAAGGGGGGAGCACCTCCTGGTAGCCATGCGTATCGGTGTGCAGATCGAGCATCAGATTGATCAGAGCCCGCTCCATGCGGGCACCGGCGCCGCGGTAGAGGGTGAAACGCGCGCCGGTAATCTTGGCACCCCGCTCGAAGTCGAGTATGCCGAGTTCTTCACCGAGGTCCCAGTGCGGTTTGGCCTTGAACGGCAGCTCCTGCGGTTCTCCCCAGCTCCTGACCGGAACGTTGTCGTGTTCGGACCGTCCGATCGGGGTCGTGACGTGCGGCAGATTGGGAACCGTCAACAGGAATGAGAGCAGCAGATCATCGACCTGCCCCAATTCCTCGTCCAAACCCTTTATTTTATGGGACACTTCCCGCATCTCCAGGATCTTGTCCTGAACCAGGCTTTTGTCCTTGGTACGACCTATCTCGTCAGAGACCGAATTACGCAACGCCTTGAGCGCCTCGCCCTCTTTCAGCAGCGCACGCCGTTTTTCATCCAGTTCACGAAAGCCGCCCAGATAGGATTCACCCCCACGGGCACGGAGACGCCGTTCTGCCTCATCAAGATTTTCACGGATGTATTTCATGTCAAGCATCGGGAAACACCTTTATTTTTCAGTGGTAAGCGTGTATTTATTAGCACTTGCGCCGTTACACGTCAATGCAAAAGAGCCCGATGAAATCAATCATTGCCCACATACTGATGACTGCAGCACTCTTCAGCCAGCCGATATGCCTGCATGCGGAGGAGATCGTCATCACCGCCGTGGGTGACATCATGCTGGCCGGAAGATGGGCGCCTATCCTGAGGAAAATAGGGTATGATCACCCGTTCGATGGTGTCAGAAAGGAATTGGCCGGAAGCGATATCAATCTCGCCAATCTGGAATCGCCCATCGCCGAGGGGGGACAGGAGTATTCTGAAAAAAAGTTTCGCTTCCGGGCCGAGCCTCAGGTTGCAAAAGCCGTTCGTGCAGCCGGTTTCAATCTGGTAACACTCGCTAACAACCATAGCATGGATTTTGGCGGCGAGGCGCTGGTAGAAACACTGCATCACCTGAGCGAGAACGGCATCGCCTGGATCGGTGCCGGGACAAACCTGTCTGAGGCCCGTAAAATGGCGCTCTTTACGGTCAAAGGCAAAAGAATCGCCTTCCTGGGATACTCACTGACCCAGCCGGTCGAGTTTTTCGCCGGTCAGGATCGCCCCGGTACCGCCCCCGGCTACGAGAAGCTGGTAACTGCCGACATAACAAACGCCCGCAGAGAGGCAGACTACGTCATCGTCTCGTTCCACTGGGGAAAAGAGGCGACCAGCACCGTGCAGCCGTATCAACGGAGCGCCGCCCACGCTGCCATCGAAGCCGGCGCGGATGTCATCATCGGTCATCACCCGCATGTACTGCAGGGTATCGAACGCTACAAAGGCGGAATTATATTCTACAGCTTGGGCAATTTCACCTTTGCCAGCAAAAGTGCGACCGCAGACGTCAGCGCCATGATCCGCCTGAAGCTGACTGATGATCGCCGGGAAGCGGAGATACTGCCGCTCGATGTTCTGCACCGGCGGGTCGGTTTCCAGCCGCAGCTGTTGACTGGCAAGAGGGGCGCCGCTGTTATAGAAACATTGAATGACTTGTCGATACCCTTCAAGACAGAGATACTGGGCAGAGACGACACATACTTCCTTACATTCTGAGACCTTACTGACATGAAAATACTTCTCACAACCCTGCACGCCAAATACTCGCACGCATCGCTGGCCCTACCCTGCCTGGCCGCGTACTGCCGGGATATCCCGGAAGCCGAGATAACGATCCGCGAATGGACCGTCAACGAACCGCGCGAACAGATCCTGAGACTCATCATGGCCGAAGGGGCCGACCTGGTAGCCTTTTCCTGTTATATCTGGAATATCGAACAGACCCTGCGGATTGTTTCTGATATCAAGAAGGTATCCCCGGACACACGAATTGTTCTGGGGGGGCCGGAAGCGTCCTTTGGGATATTCGATCTCATGCAGGGCAACCCGGCGATCGATTTTGTGATCAAGGGTGAGGGGGAAGAGGCGTTCAGGCGTCTGATCGTAACGCTGATGCGGGACCATAAAAGCCTGATGCAGGAAAGCCTGGCGGAGATTGACAACCTGTTTTTCCGCGACGGCAGCGATACGGTGTCTGGGCCGCTCAGTAGAAAAAACCTGGAACTTGACCGGCTGCCGTCACCCTTTGAAGCCGGGTTGGTAGACTTTTCAAAACCGCTGATCTATTTCGAAACCTCTCGTGGCTGTCCGTTCTCCTGCGCGTTCTGTCTTTCATCGGTCGAGGGGACGGTACGCTCATTCAGCCTGGAGAGGATAAAACAGGATCTTCTGTTTCTGATGAACAGCAATGTAGCGCAGATAAAGCTGGTAGACCGCACCTTTAATTATGATGCCGGGAGGGCGGATGCGATTTGGGAGTTCATTCTGGAGCATAACCGGAACAGCCACTTTCACTTTGAAATCGCTGCCGACCTGCTGACCGACAATAATCTGAACATTCTGGCGAGAGTGCCGGAAGACACCTTCCGCTTTGAAATCGGCATTCAATCGTCGTCGGCAGCGACTCTTGAGCAGGTCGGGCGGACAGCTGATCTGGTGCGGATCTTCGCCAATGTCGAGCGACTCGGAGCCGAGACGCGGATTGAACTGCACCTCGATCTGGTAGCAGGTCTGCCGGGAGAGGATTACGCCGGGTTTTTGAACTCACTGCAGACCATTGCCGACCTGAAGCCGGATATGATTCAGATCGAGCCGCTCAAGGTGCTCAAAGGAGCCCCGATGCGTGCGATTGCCAACCGCGAAGGGTATTGCTTTTCAGAATCCCCCCCCTACACGATCCTTCGTAACCCGTGGCTTTCATATGAAGATATCTGCCGCATCGAGACCATCGGGCGCCTGTTGGACCTGTTCAAGAAGCATGGCGGGTTTGCGGCGGCGTTCCGAATCCTGCAGCAGGGCAGGCCATACTCCGCGATTCTTGACCATCTGGCACGGCAGGCGGGCAATGAAAATCTCTCCAGCATCTCTTGCCGAAGAGTGTTCGAGCTTTTTGCGCGTCTGGCAGAACCGCTGCCGGATTCAGCCGCCAGAGCGGTACTGCATGACGCTCTCTTTTTCGATTTCTGCCAAAACGAGATGCCGCTGATGGGCAGACTTCCCGACTTTGCCGCTGAACATCAGAAGAAATGCACCTGGCCCGCTCTTCGGGATCTTCCCGGTAATCTGGAACTGCCGCCCAACAGCAGAGTCAAGTCCTTCCGCTATGAATTCATGCGTGACTATCGACATGAGGGGAGTCAAGAAGGCCCGGCAACTCTCACCTTCGTCTACGTGTCAGGGAGCGGGAGGGGTCTGCAGGTTCAGGTTGTATGATTTTCACTCTTCCGCCGCTCGCTGGTCACCCTCGACAAACCGTCCGCCCCAGAGTGCGAAGCAGGCTGCGATCAGCACCGCCAGCGGTGTAATCAGCAGCGCAGCGGGCAACCCCCACCGATCCGAGAGGGAACCGATGATGGCCGGTGATATGGCATCCCCAAGGGCATGGATCGCAAAGATATTGATGGCGAACCCCATAGCCCGGCGACCGGGCACAACAACGTTGACCAGAACGGTATTAAGGGGTCCGGTATTGAGGAACAGGAACAGTTCGGCGGCAAAGATCGCGGTCAGACAGAGGGTCAGATTTGACGTCGTCAGCGCCAGAATCATCAGCGGCGCCCCGAGCAGGAAACCGGCCGCAGAAACGTACAGATATCCGCTGGGGCTGCGGCGCTGAAAGCGGTCACCCAGCCAGCCGCCGGCCAGGGTGCCGATAATGCCTGACACAACCGTAATCACGCCGAAGATCGTATTACCACGGGCGACCTCCAGACCGAACGAGCGCTGCAGAAAGGAAGGGGCCCACTGGGCCAGCCCCCCCAGCGCAAAGGTCATCGCCGCCATTGAAAGCGTGGCGTGAACGTAGGTGCGGTTCATCCAGAACCTGTGCAGCACCGGCAGAATCGGTTCATGGGTGGGAGAATAGCTCTGACGGTCACTCGTGCGGGGATCGGCGAGAAAGTAGAGCGGCAGAGCCAGTAAAAGCCCCGGCAGGCCGACCAGCAGAAAAGCCGTTTGCCAGCCGAATGCCTGTCCAAGCTGTCCACCCAGGATGTATCCCAGGGCGCTCCCGACCGGAATGGCCAGAAAGAAGAGCGACAGCATCCGGCCGCGACGTTCGCGGGGGAAATAGTCAGCCAGCAGGCCGGGCGAAACCGTGCCGAAACTGGCCTCCCCTACCCCCACCAGCGTTCGAGTCGCCAGCAGCATCCGATACGAAGCGGCCATTCCGGACAGCATCGTCGCCAGACTCCAGACCGCCAGTCCACCGGCAGCGAGACGGGCGCGATTGGTCCGGTCGCCCAACCGGCCGAAAACCGGTGCGGCCAGCATATAGCAGAGCATGAAGGCGCTCCCCAGAAAGCCGAGGGAAGTGTCTGAGAGATTCAAGTCAGCTTTTATCAGGGGGAAAACGGCGTAGAGTGCCTGTCGGTCAACGTAGTTCAGCAGATTGACCGACAGCAGCAGGGCAAGCGCATACCGGGCTCCGCGACCTCCAGCTTCAGAACGAGCAGAGTTCATCATGCCACTCGACCGGCTCCAGCGTGACGCGTGTTCCCAGGTCAGCCAGCAGCCCGTCCATGTCTTCAACGAAGCCGGGCATGATGGCGATGCGGATGATGCCGACCTTGTTGTCAACAGTGCTCATGACATTCATCCCCTCATACGCCTCCAGGATAAACTTGAGGAAAACCATGTCGCGGTGGGCGACCTTGAAATAACGGCAGATCATCGATTCCTGCGTTGGTACTATAACGGTATCGTCCATACGTTTCCCATTCTACAGAGTGTCCATCCGGATGCGGATTGTAGCAGTTTTGATTTACGTGTAAACAGCAAAGTATTGAGTACGACAAGATCTCTTGACAGTGGAATCAGGAGGAGTATAACAACTCCATAAGCAGCCGAGATTCGTCCGGATGGACGAATGCGGGGGACCCAGTCAACAGGGGCGCATTCCGGCACATCACCGGAAAGGGAACTTCCACTCCCGAGCCCGTCAGCTAACCTCGTAGGCACCTGGAAGGGCGCGACAGCGGACACAGGCCGCCGGTTCATGCCGGCGGTTTTTCATTTTCCTGCTATCGCCCCTGCATACACCGTGCGGGAGGCACATAAGCATGAAGCAGAACGAAACAGGCTCTTACTGGGGCGGCATCATCAAGGCCCTGGGGCTGGTATTTGGTGACATCGGTACCAGTCCGATTTACACACTCACCGTCATCGTCACCCTCACCAAACCATCTCAGGATAGTATCTACGGCATCATCTCCCTGATCGTCTGGACCCTGGTAATTCTGGTCATGGTTGAATACGCCTGGCTCGCTATGAGCCTGGGGCGTAAGGGCGAGGGGGGCACCATCGTCCTGCGCGAGATCCTGGTCAGAATGATCAAACCGGGACGTACGCTGGCGTTCGTCACCTTCCTTTCCTACGTCGGCATCTGCCTGCTGATCGGCGACGGCGTCATCACCCCGGCCATCTCCATCCTCTCGGCGGTGGAGGGAATTGAACTGATACCGGGGCTGGAACATACCTCGCAAAACGTTCTGATCCTGATCGCCGCCATCATTGCGGTCGGACTCTTCATCTTTCAAAACAAGGGGACCGACAAAGTGGCCCGGGCTTTTGGCCCGCTAATGGTGGTCTGGTTCCTCGCTCTGACGCTGTCCGGCGTGTTCTCGATCATCGACCACCCTGCTGTTCTTAAATCACTAAACCCTTGGTATGCCGCCCGATTTCTGTATGACAACGGCTTGGCAGGTTTTTTTGTCCTATCGGAAGTGATACTCTGCGCTACCGGTGGCGAAGCACTTTATGCCGACATGGGACACCTGGGGCGTAAGCCGATCGTACGGGCCTGGAAGTATGTTTTTGCTGCTCTGGTAATTAACTATCTCGGCCAGGGGGCGTACGTCATCACCCACCCAACAGCCACCAACGCCCTCTTCGGCATGGTCCGCAATGAGGCATTTTTTCTCTACATACCGTTTCTGATATTGACAATAATAGCCACCGTCATCGCTTCACAGGCCCTCATCAGCGGGGTATTCTCCATCATCTACCAAGGGATTACCACCCGTATTCTGCCGCTCTTAAAGGTTGATTACACCTCTACCCACATGAAATCCCAGATTTATATCAGTTCAATCAACTGGGCTCTGATGATAGCGGTAATCATGATCATGCTGGTCTTTCGTAAATCTGAAAACCTTGCTGCCGCCTACGGTCTGGCGGTGACCGGCACCATGACCATCACGGGTATCATGATGACCATGATATTTGCCCACACCACTAAAAAATGGAAAGTGCCGATCGCTCTGCTGGTCACCCTGGCAGATCTGGCATTTTTGATCGCCAATCTTAATAAATTTCCCCACGGCGGCTACTGGTCGATCATTCTGGCGGCGGTGCCGTTCATCACCATCCTGGTCTGGACCAAGGGGCAGCGCGCCCTCTACCGGGCGCTCAGGCCGCTTGACTTCGACACCTTCGAGATGGCCTACAGCCAGATCTATGCCAAAGAGAAAAACATCCCCGGCACCGCCCTGTTCTTCGTCAAGGAGTGGAGCGTCATTCCCCCCTACCTGGTCCACTGCATCATCCGCAGCAATATCATTTACGAGCGCAACGTACTGATCTCCATCGTCCGCACCGATGAACCGTACGGACTGGAAACAGATCTGAAAATTAGCCTGGCGACAGGTCTGGATGCGATCGAAATCAGGGTCGGCTACATGGAGATATTGGACATCGAAGGGATTCTCAAGAAAAACAGCATCACGGAAAAGGTTATTTTCTACGGGATCGAGGATATTGAAACCAGCAACATCGCCTGGAGGCTGTTCTCTACCATAAAACGCCAGACGCCCAATTTCGTGCAGTTCAACAAATTGCCGGCCGCCAAACTTCAGGGGGTGGTAACACGGGTGGAGATGTAGGTTTTGAATGATCAAGAGTGACAAATTCCAATGAAATAGTGTATAACGCGTGAGCGGCAGAAATGCCGCTCTTTTTTTGTATATTTTCCTTTCTCTGCAAACCCGGAGTTTCATGATCCACAAGAACGAAGATTCATTCTGGGGCGGAATCGTCAAGGCGCTGGGCCTGGTGTTCGGTGATATCGGCACCAGCCCGATCTATACCCTGACGGTAGTTTTTGCCATGACCAAGCCGACTGTTGCCAACGTCTATGGCATCCTGTCGCTGATCTTCTGGACCATGACCATACTGGTGACTGCCGAGTACGCCTGGCTGGCCATGAGCCTGGGCAGAAAGGGTCAGGGGGGCGAAATCGTCCTCAGGGAAATCATCATCAAACTCTTCAAGAAGGGGCGAATCCTCGCTTTTGCCGGATTCCTCTCTTTTCTGGGGGTCTCGCTGCTGCTGGGCGACGGTGTCATCACCCCCGCCATCTCCATTCTCTCGGCTGTGGAAGGACTGCTGCTGATCCCTTCGCTGGCCGCCACCAAGCAGCCGGTTCTGGTTCTGATCGCCGCCCTGATCGCGTTTACCCTGTTCTTCTTCCAGTCGCGCGGGACCGACAAGATGGCCGGCATCTTCGGGCCGATCATGGTAGTGTACTTCGGTGCCCTGCTGGTATCGGGAGTAGTCTCCATCGCCGGCACACCCGGCATCGTCTCCGCAGTCAACCCCTGGCACGCGGTGGAGTTCTTCCGCCTGAACGGCTTTGCCGGCTACATCGTGCTCTCCGAGGTAATCCTCTGCTCCACCGGCGGCGAAGCGCTCTATGCCGATATGGGGCATCTGGGAAAGAAGCCGATCATCAGGGCCTGGTATTTTGTCTTCGCGGCTCTCTACCTAAACTACCTCGGCCAGGGGGCCTTCATCCTGCGCAACCCGGAAGCCAAGAACATCCTCTTCGCCATGATCCAGAGCGAGTCGGCCCTGTTGTACATTCCTTTCCTGATCCTGACCATCATGGCCACCATTATCGCCTCCCAATCTATCATCAGCGGCGTGTTTTCCATCGTCTACCAGGGGATTACCACCCGTCTGATGCCGCTCTTCAAGGTAGATTACACCTCCAGCCAGATCCAGTCACAGATCTACATCGGGGCGGTCAACTGGACTCTGATGGTGGCGGTCATCTTTGTGATGTTCTTCTTCCAGAAATCCGGCAATCTGGCGGCTGCCTACGGCATGGCTGTGACCGGTTCCATGACGATCACCGCCCTCATGATGATCATGGTTTTCTCCAAAACCACAAAAAAGTGGAAGGTCCCGGTCGTGGTCGTCATCGCCCTGATCGATATCGTATACTTTACCTCGACCTTCTCAAAGTTCCCCCACGGAGCCTACTGGTCGATCATCCTGGCATCAATCCCCTTTGCCACGATCCTGATCTGGACCAATGGCCAGCGCTGCCTCTACCGCGCTCTGCGCCCGCTTGAAATGGATATTTTCATGCTCTCCTACGAACAGATCTACGCCAAGGAAAAAAACATCCCCGGAACGGCGCTCTTCTTTCTCAAGGGGCTGGGTATGATCCCCCCCTACATCGTACACTGCGTGATCCGCTCCAACATCATCTACGAGCGCAATATCTTAATCTCCATCGTTCGCACCGACGAGCCGTTCGACGTCATCTCCCATCATAAGAAGGATGTTGGCACCGGCCTGGAATGCCTGGAGATCAACGCCGGCTACATGGAGGTGCTGGATATAGAGAAGCTGCTTAGGGCCAACGGGATCAGCGAAAAGGTCATCTTCTACGGCATTGAGGATATCGAGACCAGAAATCCGATCTGGAAGATCTTCGCCCTGATCAAAAAACTGACCCCCAACTTCGTACAGTTCTACAAGCTCCCTGCGGCAAAACTGCAGGGCGTTGTAACACGAGTGGAGATGTAATCATGATGAACTGGATTTTATTGCTTGTCGCACTGGGAATCATTCTGCTGGGAGCAACGGTCTTTACCAACGGGCTGGAGTGGTTCGGCAAGAAAATGAACCTGTCGGACGGGGCGGTGGGGAGCATCTTTGCCGCCATCGGCACCGCCCTGCCGGAGACACTGGTCCCGATCGTCGCCATCATGTTCGGCACACCCGAGGCCGGCCACAAGATCGGTGTGGGAGCGATCATCGGCGCCCCTTTCATGCTCGGGACCCTGGCTTTCTTCATCAGCGGTCTGGCGGTGATGTGGAATCGCAAAAAGCGGGACGACTACCCGGTCATGCGTGTCGACACCGTCGTGATGCGGCGCGACATGGAGTACTTCATGGTGCTGTACGCCGTGGCGATAGCAGCATCGTTTCTGGGCGGGCATCCGGTGGTTAAGACATTCATCGCGCTGTCACTCTTTCTGACCTATGGCGTGTATGTTTTGAAAACACTTCGATGCGAGAACGACACCTGTCATATCGTGGAAGAGACCGACCTGGACCCCTGCTATTTCGCGCCGAAATCTCATGACCCGCAGATGGCTGTTATCAGTCTCCAGGTTTTAAGCTCACTGCTGCTTATCGTGTGGGGATCCTACATATTCGTGGAAAAAGTGCAGATCATTTCCGTGCAGCTGGGCATATCACCCTTTATTCTGGCCCTGATAATCGCCCCGATTGCAACCGAGCTGCCGGAGAAATTCAACAGCGTTATCTGGATAGGCAAAGGAAAAGATACCCTGGCAATCGGCAATGTCACCGGCGCCATGGTCTTCCAGGGTTCGATCATCACCGCCATCGGCATCATGATGACCGACTGGCAGCTCAACACGGCTGCACTTTTGACCGTGGCCCTGACCTTCGCCTCGGTCGGTATGGCATACCTGCAGATCCGGATTAAAAAACACCTGACGCCGGGAACCTTGCTGGTGGGGGGATTCTTCTATTTCGTCTTTCTGGTGCTGATCTTTACGGGGAAAATCTGATCCCCTGGCGTGTCCCGCGGCGCTCCATCTCAGCATCAATCAGATTGAGTATTTCGAATTTTTTCAGTGACCAGAGCGGTGCCACCAGGTTATCGTGCCCACCGTCACCGGTCAGGCGATGGATCAATATTCTTGGGTCCAAAAGTTCCAGGAAATCGCAGACCAGCCCGGCGTAGTCGTCCCTTCCCATCACCTTCACCTCACCCCGCCCGTACATCTCAGCCAGTCTTGTTCCCTTCATGACATGCAGCAGGTGCAGCTTGACGCCGTTCACGCCGAGTCGGTTCAGCTCTCCGGCCATAGTCAGCATTTCATCCCGCGTTTCACCCGGCAATCCAAGAATAATGTGGGCGCAGACCCGTAACCCCCGTGATCCGGCACGCTGGACGGCATCCACGGAACAGCTGTGGTCATGGTGCCGGTTGATAAATGACAGGCTCCTGTCATAAATGGACTGCATCCCCAGCTCCAGCCAGAGGTAGGTTTGGCAGGAAAGTTCCTGGAGATAATCGAGGACGTCATCGGGCAGGCAATCTGGGCGGGTGGCGATAATAAGGCCCGTCACGTCGGAAACGGTAAGGGCTTCGGAGAACAGATCCCGTAAACGCACAACTGGGGCATAGCTGTTGGAATATGCCTGAAAATAGGCGATGAATTTAGAGGCGCGGTACTTGCGGCGCATGACCTCTTTGCCGTCTTCAAGTTGGGCGGAAATATCAAGGTCGCGACGGATGCCGTACGAACCGGAACCGTGTCCGCCACAGAATATGCACCCTTCCGTGTCCAGAGAACCATCGCGATTGGGACAGGTGAACCCGGCATCGACCGAGATGCGTTGCACCTTGCAGCCGAATACCCGCTTCAGCTCTGCGGAGAATGTGTTGTAGCGTTTGGGACGCATCAACTGATTCTGCTCGCCTGGTACCAGTACCAGAACGCCTCCGGATTGGTTCCCTTTAGTCGATTCAGGCGTTCCCATTCTCCGATGATCTCAAATTGTCGCAATGCATCAAGATTAGGCATTGTTCGCCATGATGTTAGTGAAGGATTCCCGGTGTCTATGGAAATGAGTCTTGTAAGCAGAGCTGCTTTTGCAGCAGCATTTTTGGCAGCAGGCAAATCGAACGTGTGGTTGACTAGATGAGATGCTAGGCTTTTTCTACCGATTTCAAGTAACAGTGCATCCGGATGTTGCGGTACCTTTTTTAGCCCGTGCAGGCAGAGTGATAATGATGTGGCAAATGTATCGTCAAGAGCGTCGGCCATCTGAAATCCGCCCTTCCGGTACTCATTTTCAAGGTCGAACACTTTCCTGTAGGTGCTCCGTATCTCACCTAAATCTTCTGCCAGCATAAACAATTCACCAACATCGAACAGCTGTTTCACAATCTGCTGGAATTCGGGCTTTTTGCCGTTCTTTGGCTCGAACGGGACGCCGGTTGTCCTCGGCGCATAAGCAGTCAATTTATCGGCCAGCAGGCTTTCTACTGTCGGAACATTTACTTCTACTTCCCGCTCGAATTCGAGAAAGGGGGCATGTATCCTCTTGGTTTCAATTACATGAGGAATTATCTCTTCCTCCACAACATCAAGCAGAACATGGTCAGCCCCAAGTAGCGGGTGGTAGAAAAACTTGAAGTGCCGTCGATTCGGCAAGCCCCTTTCTCCTCTGTCATCCTCGGAATATCGCAAAAATGGCGGTTTCTTCCCGACTTCATCCAGAACCCTTTTCAGTTCATCCGGTGGCGCAGTACACAGAATGTCGATATCAATCGAGAAGCGGCGTACTTCCGGGATGTGCAGAAGGATGCTGGTCCCCCCCTTGAATACAAAATCAAGGCCGCATTCTTTTAGGTGTCCAAGCAAAGCAAACGCATGGATCACTCTTTCAAGGATACCCGCATCAGTTGCCTTTATTTCAGCTTTTTTCTTCTGAATCCAATCCAGCGAAAAACAAATATTTGCGATCATATTTTTAACCCATTAACTCCGCATTTTTGAATTGTGCGGAGTTAATGGGTTATTTCCCCGCTCTCTATAATTTCTCTCTTCGTTTCTGCATATCCAAATAAAACAGTAAGTTGAATCAATCCGGAACCAAGTGCCGTATCAATAATCCGCTGTGCTTCGGGAACATCAATCAGTTGAAGCTTCTGCGCTTCAATCATGAGATCGACCAGGGTTTTTTCTATTGGAGCAACATGGTCTTTGGCCTCAGGTTGCTTACTAATGGCGGGGCGAAGAATAACGGTTTTATCTCCAGGACGAACATAGCGTTCCGCTTCAGCCTTACCGGGGTTTGCCCATGCGTCCCAACCGTTCTTTTTCAAGGTTTCAGCTACGGTATCCAGTGCATCACTCTCGGCATAGAGAAAAATTGTCGGCTGGGCGATAAGGTGTTGGGCAAAGGGGTTAAACTGCGCCGTGGACCAGCAGCAGAAATCAAGCAGCGGGAAGGCCTTCTTCACGTCTCTAATAATCTTTGCGACCGGTTGGGGATCGAGACCGACTGGCTTTTCGTGTCGGCTGTACCAGCCTCTACCGGCATCACAGACAACACCGGTAGCCATTGCTTCGCTCATGTATTCTCGGAAAGTATCGTCGGAAAGTTCGATTTCGGCAGCGGCCAGTGTTTGCTTGACGGCATTGAGGGAGAAGTAGGCGCTCCGCTCCTTGAGGGCTGGAAGCGTTTGGGTAAAGAGTAGCGATTTTTTTGAATGAGTTTTGTTCATACCTTTTCTCCACCACAGCAATTCCTTTTCAATCAAGCGGTACAGAATCTACACACTTCTCTCATATCCACCATCATCCGCTGACTGTTGGCACTCAGCCACTGCCTGGCCCGGTCCATCTCGGGGCAAAGACTCTGCACCGTCAGCCAAAAGCGTTTCGAGTGGTCCGGCACTTCCAAGTGTACGGCCTCATGGGTTACCAAGTAGCGGACAACATACTCCGGGGCCATGATGAGCCGCCAGTTGAAGGAAAGATTTTGCAGGGAAGAGCAGTTTCCCCATTTTGTTCTCTGCCCCATGACATACACCTTGCCGGGTCGCTTGCTGATTCTTTTCAGCAAAACTTCCAATAGCAGTTGGATCTTTTCCCGTGCCTGTCGGCGCAACCAGTTTTCAAGGCTGGTCGCCGGTTTTGTGGTTGAATCGATGCCGCAATAAATCGTAATGCAGCCATCAGCCAGCACAACCTTGTTCGCCCGCCGAGTGCGGTTCTCTTCGATTTTGACAGGAGTGGCGATACCGTTGAAAAGAATCTCCTGCCCATTTTTTTTCAAAGGTCGCCGGACTCTCTGCATTCGTTCAATCCGGTCAAGTTGCTGAAATATCCATTCCTGGCGATCTTCAAGGAATGTCTGCAGTTCCAGTGGAGACCGTTCGATCAGAATCGCCTCCAGGGCTGCGGCCTTGTCCGCCGCAGTTGGCAATTCATCAAGCTTTACCAGATAATCCTTGTCGATCTTGAACACCGGCAGGGAGTCGGCAAGATCCATGAAGGTTGTGTTCGCTTCAATCAGTTCGCGGGTCTTCGCCGAGAGTTCGCCGAACGTATCTTTTTTGCCGGAGTTATTCTGGCGGCGACGATGGGCGATATAGATGCTGCAGAGCCAGTTGTAGCTGCGGCCATGTACATACAGGCAGGGATCGGGCGAAACCGCCTCCCACAACCGTTCCAGGCTCTTGAAGTTCTGCTCGAACACCTTGGGTCCTTAATGCAGCGGAGCGCCGACAGCAGACACTCCCGCGTATCTGCAATGACGACATCCTTGAAACTCTCCAGGCAGCGGGCCACTTCACCGGGCACAGTTGCTTTCAAGGCTTCCCAGTCGATCAGCGCCTCCTCACGGATGCTTTCATCAAAGTTCAACGCCTTGGCCAGGTTCGAGAACACGCCGAAGTAATCGACCACCACGCCGGTCAATTTGTACATGGTCGGCAAGGGGCGGTTGGTGCGGGCAATGGCTTGCAACAGATTATGGTCGCGCAGTGGCTTGTCCGGGTACAGCACCTGTTCCACCGGTGCATCAAACCCGGTCAACAGCCGGTCGCAGACGATCAGGATCTTCAGCGGCGGTCGCCATTTGCTCCGTTCTTCGCCGAATTTTTCCCGGTTCCACTCCTCCCACTGGATCGGGGTCAGTTTGAAGTAATCGATCAGGTCGTCCTGTTTTTGCTTGCCGTAATGGAAACGGGCGAGTTCAGCATCGTCATTTTGCCCCTCGGAAATCACTCACAACATCAGAAACCTTGAAAAGCAGTTTGGAACCCTATTGAACTTTAAGCAGGGTATTGTCGCCGGAATTTGTAAAGAAGCGTGTGGACATAACACCTCATGCATTAGAAAGGTATTGGACTCGTGTCGTTATAACAAAACGACCGAATGATTACCATAAAACAAAAAAGAGCGGCATCACTGTCGCTCTCTGGAGTTTGAAAATTCTCCTCCTCCCCTGGTGGGTAGGACTTTGTATAAGAAAACGTCTGTACTCCAGAACCTTACTGCTTCCGGCCCGCTATCACTCCGGCGCCATTGGGGAGTTCAAGTGCAAGCCTGGTTACGTCGGACAGGCCGGCGGCTTCCATCATACTTCTCAACTCGCATTCGGCATAGGATTGTCCGGCACCCGTTCCGATCAGCATGTTGAGCGAGAAGAGCGCCGGGAAGAGCGGCCCGTCACGGGTGTCATCCAGGATAAATTCCTGCACCATCAGAATACCACCGGGATTAAGGGCAGCGACCGCCGTGCGCAGAAGCGTGGCACATGCCGCAGGGCCATCGGCATGGAGGATGTGGGAAATCCAGACGACATCGAAGCCGGACGGCACCGGGTCAGCATGAAAATCACCGGAGGTGAAGGTAATTCTCCGTGAAAGATCGAAGCGGGCGATAGTTCCTTCGGCAAGGGACCGGGTGGTGGGAAGATCGTACACAACGGCGGACATCCCGGGATTGGCAAGGCAGAAATGGATCGCATATGTCCCGGGTCCGCCACCCAGATCGAGGAGAGTACGACGGCCGGACAGGCTTACAGAGTGGGCGATCCGTGGTGCTATCAGGCTTGCCAGATTGAACATTCCCATCAGAAAACTTTCCCGGACGGCCTCGTCATCATCATGCGAAACACGATCCCGGATCGGGCGGCCGCTTGTCACTGCCTCGTCCAGCCGGGCCCATCCGGACATCAGATGGTGATGGTGCATAATGATATGCCCCATATATCGGGGGTCATTTTTAGAAAGATTTTGTGCGGCAAACGGCGTGGCAGCAAATGTGTTGCCACGCTTCTCCAGCAGTCCGAGGGACGACAATGCGTCCAGCAGCATACCGGTTGCGCGCGGATCTATGTCCCGTAACTGTGCAACGTCCGCAGCAGTCAGTGCGGTACCATCCAGAACGGTAAAAATGTCGAGTTTAACACCCGCATGCAGTGCACAGGTACTCCAGTACCCCCCTGACAGCTGCAGCAGATCGGGTATTGTCCATTCAGTCGTTGCCATATATATACCTCCTCGGGAGCATTGTATCAGGACATCTCGTATTATAAAGCAGGAACAGCTGTCTCGAGATTCAGCGTTTCTTCTCTACCCGTTCCACCCAGCACTGCTCGGTCGATATACATCGCAGAAACTCTCCTGCAAAAATAAATTTTGCATGCGGCACCGGCACGCTGATGAACTCCTTGCCGCGCCCCACAATCAATGCGTAGCCGCTCTTGCCGCCCCGTTCCCACTTTTCCACTGAAACTGTCGTCACAGTTTCCTCACCCTGCTCCCCTGCAGAAAACTTGTGCGGATTCAGCTTCTCCTTGCACGGGACGGAGGAGTCCGCTACCTGACGTATCATCAGCGACAGACCGAAGGCTTCATCAGGTTCGCAGATGAAGCGAATCTGGGTAACATCATCAGGTTTCGTCTTCGGTGTCAGCTTGAAAAAACGGAGGTGAACCCTGCCGCTCCGCTCGACAATCTGCCCATGCTCCTCGTTGGTCTTGATCGCCGCACGGATTTCAACTCCAGAAGATTGGGAAAAGATCTCGTAACAGCGGTAGCGCTTTAGCTCGTTTGTTTCGGGCATAATATCCTCCATATCGGTAAGTTAGAAATCGATTTTTGCTGATTTGAGCAAAAAATCTTTCGGTAACGCACTATCAAAGTTTGTCAGGGAGAAAGGGAATACAAGATGCCACTTGTAACAAAGTTGCAGGACAATTCCCACCAAATAAAAAAGAGCGGCATCGCTGCCGCTCTTGAATGTAATCAGCTATATGGAGACGCACCTATTTTCGCATGCCTTTTCCGGCAACCTGCACGCGGATAATTGCCCGCTCCAGAGCAGCTTCATAAATTTTGAACTGCTTGTCCTCGGAGGTCAGTTTCTTGAGAGCCTCTTCAGCGCGGCCGAGGGCGGCTTTGGCGCGTTCGACATCAATATCTTCCGCGAGTTCCGCCGTTTCTACCAACACAATAATCTTGTCTTCACGGACTTCGAAATAGCCCCAGTTGAGCGACATATGCTCGGCAACACCGTTGTTCTTGTAGACCAGTTCACCAATCTTGAGCGAGGTCAGGAAGGGAGCATGCCCCGGTAACACACCGAATTCGCCCAGCTTGCCGGTGGCGGTAACTTCATCAACTTCGGTGTCAACCACCTTTTTGTAAGGGGTGACAATTTCAAGTATCATCTTTTCAGCCATATATAATCCTTGTAGGGGCAGGTCTTGCACCTGCCCAGCTTTGGGCTCCCGCTAAGGGGATGCCCCTACATGTTTAATTTATACCGCAGCCAGCTTGGCGGCCTTTTCAATGGCCTCTTCAATTGAACCGACCATGTAGAAGGCCTGTTCGGGCAGACTGTCGTGCTTGCCGGCCACGATTTCCTGGAACCCCTTGATGGTGTCCTTCAGTTCAACGTATTTGCCGGGGGAGCCGGTAAAGGCTTCGGCTACGAAGAACGGCTGGGACAGGAAGCGCTGGATCTTGCGGGCGCGGGCAACAACAAGCTTGTCCTCTTCGGAGAGCTCGTCCATACCGAGAATTGCGATGATATCCTGAAGGTCTTTGTACTTCTGCAGAACGTACTGGACAGAACGGGCAACGGCGTAGTGTTCCTCGCCGATAACCTGAGGGTCAAGAATACGTGATGTAGAATCGAGCGGGTCAACGGCCGGGTAGATGCCGAGCTCGGCAATCTGGCGGGAGAGAACCGTGGTTGCGTCCAGGTGGGCAAAGGCAGTTGCCGGGGCCGGGTCGGTCAAGTCGTCGGCAGGAACGTAGATAGCCTGAACCGAGGTAATCGAGCCCTTGTTCGTGGAGGTAATACGCTCCTGAAGCTCACCCATTTCTGTTGCCAGTGTAGGCTGGTAACCGACGGCGGAAGGGATACGGCCCAGAAGTGCCGAAACCTCGGAACCTGCCTGGGTAAAACGGAAGATGTTGTCGATAAAGAGCAGAACGTCAAGCCCTTCTTCATCACGGAAGTATTCGGCGACGGAGAGAGCGGTCAGCGCAACGCGGGCGCGGGCGCCGGGAGGCTCGTTCATCTGACCGTAGACCAGGGCGGTTTTTTCCAGAACGCCGGTTTCCTTCATTTCCATCCAGAGGTCGTTCCCTTCACGGGTACGCTCGCCGACGCCGGCGAAAACCGAATAGCCGCCATGCTGCCGGGCAATGTTGTTGATCAGCTCCATAATCAGAACGGTCTTGCCGACACCGGCGCCGCCGAACAGGCCGATCTTTCCGCCGCGGGCATACGGCGCGAGCAGGTCAACAACCTTGATGCCGGTCGTGAACGCTTCTACCTTGGTTGACTGACTTTCAAAAGAAGGCGCCTCGCGGTGGATGGCATACTCTTTCTCATTTCCGATCGGACCCATTTCGTCAACAGGCTCACCGATGACGTTCATGATGCGGCCGAGGGTCTTGGCCCCAACCGGAGCACAGATCTGTTTGCCGGTGTTGATGACTACCTGGCCGCGCTTGAGTCCGTCGGTGGAGTCCATGGCGATCGTACGAACCGAGTTCTCACCGAGATGCTGGGCAACTTCCAGTACCAGATTGTTTTCACGGTCATCAATGGCCGGATTTGTCACGCGCAGTGCGTGGTAGATCTCCGGCAGAAAGCCGGGCTCAAATTCGACGTCGATAACGGCGCCGATGACCTGCGAAATTTTACCTGTGTTCTGACTCATGGAACGGTGTCCTCCTGCGGCCGTACGGCCTCATATAGTGTTACGTATTAGTAAGCTAGAAATATTTTATACAGCTGCATCGTAGAAAATTATTTCGTAAGCGCACTTACCCCGTTTACGGGGCAGTATTAGCCTTTAATCGATTCAGAGCCGGAGATGATTTCCATCAGCTCCGTGGTAATGGCAGCCTGACGCGCCCGGTTGTACTGTAGGGTCAGCTTGCCGATCATTTCGTTGGCGTTCTTGGATGCACTGTCCATCGCCGTCATACGCGCGCCGTGCTCACCGGCAACCGTTTCCAGCATGGCCTTGAAAATCTGCACTTCAATGTTTTTAGGCAGTATCTCCGCCAGAAGTTCACCAACGGACGGCTCATAGATAAACTCAACAGGAGTTTCGTCAGAGGCACCTTTTTCTTCCTGTTCCACCGGCAGCATCTGCTGGAATGTGATGTCCTGGGTCATGACTGTGCGGAACGAGTTGAAAAGCAGCTCTACCTGATCGTACTCGCCAGCCACAAATCCATCGACAACTTCCTGGGCCAGCATGACAGCTGTCTGATAATTTGGTTTAGCCAGAACATTGGAAAAGTTCTTATACACCGTATAACGGCTGCGGAGGAACTCATACCCTTTGCGGCCAACCGTCATGACACTGATCTGCTCGTATGAAGCCGTTTTGTCCTTGATATAGCGGTCAGCCGCCTTGCACAGGTTTGTATTGAAGCCGCCGCACAAACCCCTGTCCGAAGTCAGTACTATCAGCAGCAGTTTTTTGGCCTCACGCTTTTCGAGGAGCGGATGAAGATCACCCTCAAGGTTGGCCGCCAGCGATTGCAGTACTTCACCCAGCTTTTTTGCATACGGGCGGGCAGCAACAACGTTTTCCTGGGCACGGCGCAACTTTGCAGCCGAAACCATTTTCATGGCTTTGGTGATCTGGCGAGTATTTTTTACGGATACGATCCGCTTTTTAATGCTTTTAAGGCTTGCCATATCTCAAACCGTCCTTGTTTACGCGGTAAATTCCTTCTTGAACTGCCCCATCGCGGCAATAATTCTGCCCTTCATATCGTCGTCAATGGCCTTTTTGTCGCGCAATTCAGCAACAAGTTCGGCATGACGGTTATCAAAGAATGAATACATCTCGATCTCGAACTTTTTCAGAGCAGAAACCGGGAACTCATCCAGGAAGCCGTTGTTGGCGGCAAAGATAATCAGAACCTGCTTCTCGTTGGGGATCGGACGATACTGCGGCTGCTTGAGAATTTCAACCAGACGCACACCACGTTCCAGCTGCATCTGGGTAGCCCTGTCCAGGTCGGAACCGAACTGGGCGAAAGCGGCCATCTCACGGTACTGCGCCAAGTCAAGGCGCAATGTGCCGGCAACCTGCTTCATGGATTTGGTCTGGGCTGAACCGCCGACACGGGAAACCGAGAGGCCGACGTTGATCGCCGGACGAACGCCGGAGAAGAACAGGTCGGACTCGAGATAAATCTGGCCGTCGGTGATGGAGATGACGTTGGTCGGGATGTAGGCGGAAACGTCGCCGGCCTGGGTCTCGATAATCGGCAGCGCGGTCAGCGACCCGGCACCACGGGCATCGGAAAGCTTGCAGGCGCGCTCCAGCAGGCGGCTGTGCAGATAGAAAACGTCGCCCGGATATGCTTCACGTCCCGGCGGACGGCGGAGCAGCAGGGAAAGCTGACGATAGGCTACAGCCTGCTTGGAAAGATCGTCATAGATGATCAGGGCATGCTTGCCGCTGTCACGGAAAAATTCACCCATGGTAACACCGGTGTAGGGTGCGATGAACTGGAGCGGTGCTGACTCGGAAGCAGTTGCAGCAACAACGATGGTGTAATCCATCGCGCCGTGCTCGGTCAGCTTGGAAACAACCTGGGCGACCGTGGAGCGCTTCTGGCCGATGGCGACATAGATACACACAACGTCGCCACCCTTCTGGTTAATGATCGTGTCGATGGCAACAGCGGTCTTGCCGGTCTGGCGGTCGCCGATGATCAATTCGCGCTGGCCGCGCCCGATCGGAACCATCGAGTCAATAGCCTTGAGGCCGGTTGCCATCGGCTGGTGAACCGATTTACGGTCGACGATGCCGGGGGCTTTGATCTCAACCTTGCTGAAGCTGCTGGTGTTGATCGCGCCTTTGCCGTCGATGGGCTGCCCGATTGCGTTGACAACGCGGCCGATCAGTGCATCGCCTACCGGAACTTCGGTAATACGGCCGGTGCGCTTGACGGTGTCGCCTTCCTTGATCTCGGAGAACTCTCCCAAAATCGCGGCGCCGACGTTATCTTCTTCCAGGTTGAGAACCATACCGGTAACGCCGCCGGGAAACTCCAGCAACTCACCGGCCATGGCGCCAGCCAGGCCGTGAATACGGGCAATACCGTCACCGATGGAGATAATTGTGCCGGTCTCCGACACCTCAACTTCTTTGCCATACTCTTTGATCTGTTTTTTGATGATCTCGCTGATCTCTTCGGCTCTGATTTCCATGGATGCTCCTACCCCTTCTGTAATATATCTTTAATCCGTTTAAG
>VFJM01000090.1 GCA_009886055.1 Geobacter sp.
CGTTGATTACCAATGTAAAAAGTCCAAGCGTCATCAGGTTGACCGGCAGGGTCAGGAGGACAATGATCGGTTTCAAAAAAACGTTCAGCAGGCCGATTACCAGCGTCGCCAGCAGCAGACCCTGAAAACGATCGATATGAATACCGGGAACCATTCTCATTACGAAAAAGAGGGCGAAGGAGTTGAGCGCCCATCTGAGTACAAGTTTTGTCATAGCGTATCCACCCTAAAGCCAGCGTTTCTTTCTGAAATATGCCACCATCAGCAGCGACATAACGATCATCAGGCCCCAGAGGACAAAATAACCGTTCTTCCACTCAAGCTCCGGAAAATGTTTGAAGTTCATGCCGTAGACCCCTACCAGAAAGGTGAGCGGCATAAAGATCGTGCCGATCACCGTCAGAAACTTCATCACCTCGTTGGTACGGTTGCTGATGCTGGAAAGGTAGAGATCGAGCATGCCGGAGAGCAGGTCGCGGTACGTCTCGACCGTATCGATCACCTGAACGGTGTGATCGTAGACATCACGGAAATAAATCCTGGTGGCGTCATGCAGCAGGGTGCTGTCGCCCCGTTCCAGGAAGGAGATCGCTTCACGCAGCGGCCAGACGGTCTTGCGCAGGTAGATGATCTCCTTTTTCATGCCGTTGATCCGATGAAGCGCATTTTGATCGGGTGTGAGAGCCAACTCTTCCTCGATATCGACAATCCGCTCGCCAAAACCTTCAAGAATGCTGAAATAACCGTCAACAATGGCGTCGATCAGGGCGTAGGCCAGATAATCGGCCCCCATGTTCCGAATTTTTCCCTTGCCGCCGCGGATACGTTCACGAACCGGGTCGAAAGAATCCCCCGCGATCCCCTCCTGAAAGGTGAACAGATAGTCCGGCCCGAGAATAATGCTGAGCTGTTCCGAACTGAAGTCCCCCTCCCCCGTCGGGTGCAGCATCTTCAGCACAATGAAGAGATAGTCCCCATAATCCTCGATCTTGGGGCGCTGTACGGTGTTGACGATATCTTCCAGTACCAGCGGGTGAAATGTATGTTTTTCGCCCAGGATCCGGATCAGATCGACGTCATGCACCCCTTCGACGTTAACCCACACAACGTCACTATCGCGGGGATTCTCAAGATACTGGTCAACCTGCTCGAAGTGACGCTCCTCGACTCCCCCCGGAGAATAGCCGATGACGGAAATATGGGCCGGTTTGTTCGATTTGTCCCCGATATGGACCAGCGTACCGGGAGGGAGGCCGCTCTTGATAGAACGTTTTTTACGGAACCGGGTATCTGTACGCATCATATGCCGAGGATCTCTGCCATATGCAGCAGGTCGTCGTTCAGCTTCTTCTGCCCGCCGGTGGCTACCATCTCCAGCAGCGTGGTGGTAAGCGAGTTGGCCGACAGTCCAACCATGACACCTTTTGTGCCGGAAAGCAGAAGCTCCACGGACTTGATGCCGAAACGGCTTCCGAGCAGACGGTCAAAGACCGATGGCGCTCCCCCCCGCTGATAGTGTCCCAGCACGGTTACGCGGGTCTCGAAACCGATCGCATTTTTGATGCCGTCTGCAACTTCCTGTGCATGTCCGGCACCCTCTGCCATGATGATCAGGGCGTTGGTCCGCCCCTCATCATACCGTTGACGCAGCTGGTGGCACATTTCAGCAAGATCGAGTTCCACCTCCGGAACGATGGCAAACTCGGCGCCGGTAGCGATGGCGGCGGTCGAAGCGAGGTAGCCTGAATTGCGCCCCATGACTTCAACAATAAAGGCCCGGTCGTGAGAGCTGGCGGTATCCTTGATACAGTCAACGGCATATATGATGTTGTTGAGGGCCGTATCGACACCCAGAGCCATATCGGTATAGGCGATGTCGTTATCGATGCTGGCCGGGATGCCGATCACCGGGAAACCCATTTTGTCCAGCGCCTGAGCGCCTTTCAATGAGCCATCGCCGCCGATCACGATCAGTCCTCCAACCTTTTCCTTGAGCAGGTTGTCAAGCGCCTTCCTGCGCCCCTCTTCGGTGCGGAATTCCGGCGAACGGGCCGACTGCAGAAAGGTCCCTCCCCGCTGCAGCGTCCCGGAAACGACCTGTGAATTAAGGATGATGAAATCATTTTTGAGGAGGCCGGCATACCCCTTACGGTACCCGATCATCTCGATGTCGTTGGCGAGGGCGGTTCGGGCGGCCGCGCGGATGGTGGCATTCATGCCGGAACAGTCACCGCCGCTGGTAAGAATTGCAAGTCGTTTCATAGATAGGGTCTCCACACTATTTAAATAACGTTCTTTATCAGTACGTTATAAGACATTCTGTGTATCAGGGTTTGGAAATAACTCTTGCAGCGCTTTGCAGCGGAAATCAAAAATCCGTCTGAGGCGGGGCGCTACGAACAGGCGGTTGATCAGGCCGGCCATCTGGTCATGAGACAGCAGATAATGGACGAGATCATATATTTCAACTCCCCCGCGGACTTCACGAAAGCGGTGCTGATGGTGCCAGAAACGATACGGGCCAAAACGCTGCTCGTCAACAAAGAAATTCGGGCGCTCTACGTGAGTGATCTCGGTGGTCCAGTTGACGACAACCCGCAATAACGGGCGGAGGGAGTAGGTGATAATCTGGCCGGCGTAGACGCAGCTCTGCGGTGGCGACGTGATACGGAAATCCATACCCGAAGGAGTGATCTTCGCCAGATTGGCCGGATTGGAAAAAAACTCCCAGGCCGTTTCAAGGGTGATCGGCAGGATCTGGGTGCGCTCGAGGGTAAACGGTTTCATGATGCCCTGTCCTTCCTGTTTTTTAACCACTCCATCCGCTCAACGATGCTCTTTTCATAGCCGTGCCCCTTCGGCTCATAAAATTTTCGACCGGCCAACCGCTCCGGCAGACACTCCTGCCCGGAGTAGCCGGATTCATAGTCATGGGCATACTGGTACCCTTGTCCGTACCCCAGTTCCTTCATCAATTTCGTCGGGGCATTGCGGATGTGCAGCGGGACCGGCAGGGCACCGCTTTTCCTCACTTCGGCCAGGGCGGAATCGATACCGATATAC
>VFJM01000236.1 GCA_009886055.1 Geobacter sp.
CCATAACGGTAGGCCTTGCCGCCTCCGCCCACATCCATCATCTTTCGCGCAACCATCTTGAGCACCTGGTCCCCCGCGTCATGACCATAGGTGTCGTTGAACCGCTTGAAGTGGTCGACATCGAGCATGGCAACCGTATAACGCCGTCCTAGTCCATGCAGGCTCTCGTTCAGGGACCGACGCGAGGGCATGCCGGTCAGGTCGTCGCGAAAAGCCATGTTGTAGGAATCCCGCAGCACACTCATGGTAATGATCAGAGCCCCGGCGGCACAGTAGGCGGCATGGATGTCACGGCTCGTCACCCAGTTGCAGGCGATGAAGAACGCCGTCAGCGCCCCGAGCATGCCACTGTCGATGGGGGCCTGCCGACGAAGCACCAGCAAGCCGATAACGACAAAACAGATGGCGCCGGCCACCATGGCCGGCTGCGGAACCAGCAGAGTGCTGAAGAACGGCCACTGGATGTAGCTCCGGGTGATATACGGCAAGAGTTCCGCAAAGTGCTGGTGGAAGAACCACAGGACAACCGTCGCCTGGATGGCCAGAAAAGCGAAGCGCAGCCTGCCTGCAGTGGAAAAGACACCCCGCTCGCGCATGAGGGTAAGCAGAACCATATTCAGGGGAATCAGTAGAACAAAGGCCTGATAGACCACATTCAGGCTGGGTTCGACCTGTCCGCCGGAAATAAACCTGCGGGAACTCCAATAGAAGAGGACCAGCATGAACAGGGCCATAAAGGGGCGACCGCGGTGGAAATGAACAGCAAGGAACATCCCCACGGCCGTCACAAGATAGGGTACATACGCCACCATTTCCCGCCGGGCAGGTGCCAGGCCGGCAATCTGGGGGACAAGAAACCAGGTCGCAACCAGTATTAACGCCGGCACGACAACTATCGGTATTCTTTTTATGATAAGGGAAAACAAACGAGCACGCCCCCGGATGTGGTGAGTAGTAACCTGTGTTGGCATACACTGTAAGCCGGAAAACAGTCAACGCTTTTCGGGGGCACTGCACTGACCGTGGTCACTTAATTATCCGTTCCGAAGTGTTGGGGGAGATAATACAGCCTGGATGCCTGACCGGGCAAGCCTCGCCCACTAGCAGCAAAGGCGGCCAATCGGCCGCCTTTGCTGAAAAATCATGAATGTCCCTGAAAAGCCTCCCGCATGGCCCAAACCCCACCCTGGCACCGGAGCCCCACTATCTGCTATCCCTGAAACCGCCCGCAAAGTCGACAACGCACATGCTTCCAAAGCGCGGATGAAGGCCACAGGCGACCCCGGCGGTAGTGAAGGACGCACTGAAGGTGCTTGTTCGATGTCCCCGGTCCGGCACTCCGTCGTCTACGATCAGTTGCATGACCATGTTCCGTGCGCCTTCGGGGCCATAACCGATATTCTCACCGATCTGCCGTTCCCATTTCCCGTGCCGCTCGATCCGCTCCCGCGTCCCGTGGCTCTGCCTGCCGGTATGGCCGGTGGCGCCGGAGCGCCCCTGTTCCTCAGCGAGTTCGGCCGCTGCCGCGGCAAGCCCATCCGACCAGGTGAGTTGCGGCAGCGGTTTCACGCGAGAGAGGAACTTGATCGCCTCATCAACGGCCTTAACCCCCTCACCGGTTTGTATGCGAGCAGCGCTTCCCGGCAACAGGTAGTATTTCCCGCGGAACTTGTTGCGGAACTCGCGGAGAAAGCCGGCATAGGTACGCGGTTCGGTGCGGGCCAGATTGATCTCCGCCAGGACCTGCGTGGCAAGGTCATGATCGAGGGGAGCCGCCGGGGCTGCAAGCGCGAGGAGCACGCAGATAGTTACACAAAAAAGTCTCATTTTTCATAACCGCAGATGAACTGTTTCATACCGCTGGTACATGCCGTAACAATATGTCATGGAACAACAAAAATGCGGCTGTTATTCGATGGTGGAACGAATCCTTACCCGGTCACCGACATGATAGCGGGTTTTTGTACGATACTCCTCACCGGTATCAACAGTGATGATATACCCGTCAATTACTTCCTGTTCGCGTTCGATATAATTGATCCGGTCTCTCGGGTAACATTTTGTACCGCGGGCCATGCTCTGTCCGGCTGCGGCGCCCGCTACCGCACCGAGGGCAGTCATGGCGGGATTGCCTGGCCCTCTGCCGAAACCGCTGCCGATAAGTCCTCCGGCGACACCCCCCAGAATTGCACCGCCGATTCCTTTATCGTCTTCACAGACCTCCTCCCTGGAAGCGATCGGCTCGCGGATGGTGATGATTCTGAAAACTTCACGTACATTGGTGACTGTCGCCATATTCACCGACTGCCCCTCGGCACATACACACGTGCTCGAAAAAAAAACACTCGCAGCAATGAGCATTAATATCGTTCTCATAATACACCTCCAGTTTCATTGTCTGATACATCTGTGCGAGAATACTCTGCCGGCGCAGCTGAACATACATGAACAATTATATACAAAACGAGACAACTTTCAAAGGCAGATAGTGAACGTTTAAATCAACAGTACAACGCTACGCGAGAATGCCGTGGAATGTGATAATCGACAGGCTGCCCAAAGAATGAGGGCTGAAACTTCGTACTTCTTGCTTCAACCAGACACCTCGCCTGACATCACCTCGACCAGTTCCTCCAGAGTAGCTACCGAAATGTCAGCCAACTCCGGCCAGCGGAAGGTGCAGCTGCTGTCCACATGGATAGTGGCGGTGCCGGCGGCGCGCCCCACCTGCAGATCGA
>VFJM01000195.1 GCA_009886055.1 Geobacter sp.
AATCGAGGGGGTTCTCAAGGGGATGAAGAATGTCGAATGCAAGCAGATTGAAACGGAGCGATTCAGAAAAGTCACGTTGAACGGCCGGTTCCTGAAAGAATGGGAATTGTATGACGAAGCGCTCTCCGCCAATGTTTACATCAATGTGCCGGTCGCCAAACACCACGGGCTTTCCAGGCTGACTCTCGGGTTAAAGAATGTCATGGGAATCATGGGGGGTAACCGCGGGTACATCCACCGCAACCTGGAAGTCGCCCTGGCAGATGTCAACGCGCATGTGAAGAGCCATCTCACGATTATTGACGCGACCCGCATCCTGACGGCACACGGGCCGCAGGGTGGGAACCTTGCCGATGTCAAGGTACTCAACAAGGTGATCGCCTCAACCGATACGGTCGCCGCCGACGCCTTTGCCACCACGCTGTTCGGCCTGAAGCCGGCCGATATCCCGGTGACGGTGGCGGCATTCAAGCGCGGCCTCGGAGAGATGGACCTGGACAAGATCAAGGTTGTAAAGGCGTAGCATCGTGAAGTTCACCCCGGCCCGCATCTGCCAGCTGATCTTCCTGGTCCTGTTCCTGATCCTGTTCGTTCAGACGGAATACCGTGGCCGCGATGAAATCAATGCTGCGGTCAATGCCTTTTTCAGGGCTGACCCGCTGGTGCTGTTCAGCCATCTGCTCGCCTCAAAGTCGTGGAGCCGGCTGCTGCTGCCGGCCGTGCTGATGGTCGTGGCAACGCTGCTGCTGGGGCGCTTTTTCTGCGGCTGGATCTGTCCGCTCGGGACAATCCTCGATCTGGTGACATCCCGA
Source organism: Geobacter sp. (assembly GCA_009886055.1). GTDB lineage: Bacteria > Desulfobacterota > Desulfuromonadia > Geobacterales > Pseudopelobacteraceae > JACRCG01. The sequence continues at coordinate 813 of VFJM01000195.1, forward strand.
ATCCGCAAGAGTGCTCCGATCAGGGCGCTCAAGGGGAATGTCAAATACTGGCTGCTGCTGCCGCTGCTATCGGCATCGCTGTTCAATCTCAACCTGAGTGGTCTGCTGGACCCGATCGCCATTCTGCTGCGCGGTCTGACCTTCTTTTTCTACCCGCTGATCGGTCTGGCAGCCAGGGAGGGGTGGGTCGGGCTGTACCGCACGATCGGTGAGCGGCGCGATACTCTGGCACCGGCGTACAACCTGATCCGTGACAACCTGCTCCCCTTCCGCGATACGATCTACCCATTGGCGTTCCTTTCGGCAGCCATCCTGCTGGGCATTATCGCGCTGGAGCGTTTTGAAACGCGCAACTGGTGCCGCAATCTCTGCCCCTTGGGTACGCTGCTGGGATGGCTGGCGCGTTTTTCCCCCTTCAACCGGGTGCCGACGACCCTGTGCGGCGACTGCGGACGGTGCCGCGAGTTGTGTCCGACCGGTTTTGACCGGGATGTTCTGCTCAAGGAGGAATGTATTCTCTGTATGGAGTGCCGGCAGGGGTGCCCCCATGGCAGGATATCGTTCCGTCCGTCACTGAAACTGAAGGGGATCGGCCCGTTGCTGCCGGAGCGGCGGCTGCTGCTGGGCGGCATTGCAGGAGGACTGCTGCTGGCGGTCCCGGCGCGTTTCCGGCCTCCCGAAAAGGAGTCACGCCTGCTCCGTCCACCGGGAGTGCGGAGCGAGGATGACTTTCTGAAGAGATGCGTACGCTGTGGAGAGTGCATGAAGGTCTGTCTGAAGAATGCGCTCTATCCTGCGGCATACCAGGCCGGGCTTGAAGGTATGTACACCCCGCTTGTGGTCCCCCGGCTGGGGTATTGCGAGTACAACTGCACCCTCTGCGGCCAGGTCTGCCCGACCGGGGCAATTCCGTCCCTGCCGGTTGAGGCCAAGAGGCGTGAAGTGATCGGCAAGGCGGTCTTCGACAAGAACCACTGTCTGCCGTATGCCCGCAAGATCGACTGCATCGTCTGCGAAGAGCATTGTCCGATCCCCGAGAAGGCGATCCGCTCCCGCGAAGTGCAGGTCATGGGGCTGGACGGACGGATCAAGACGGTCAAGGAGCCGTATCTGGTTGAGGATATCTGCAACGGCTGCGGCATCTGCGAGAATGTCTGCCCGCTGGAGACGAAGGCGGGCATCGAGGTGTTTGCCGTGAAGAACCGTACACCTGTTCCTCCGCAGCCTGCCGGACAGGATTCAAAGCCTTTTAACCCCTATCCCTGACCCCGACAAACCGGATACCCGTACATGGACACTCATTCTGTGCAGCATGAACATCGCGAGGAAGGGATAGATATCCCGCTGGATCGAATCAACCCGGGTACACTCCGGAAGATGATCGAGGATTTCGTGTCACGGGAGTGGAGCGAACTGGCTGACTCTGAATATACGCTGGATGAGAAGGTTGGACAGGTGATGCAGCAACTGAAGGACAATCGGGCCAGGATCGTGTATGATAGCACGTCCGAGTCATGGAACATCATTCCCTGCCGATAACAGAAATCAGGGGACAACAAGGAGAATCTCTATGCAGTACATCGACATGCTGTACCGGTTGGCGGTCAGCCTCTGGGCCGGCGGCAACGCCATATTCACGCTGATGCTGACGCCGATCCTCTTCAAAACCGAGAGCCGCGACGTCGCGGGACGTATCGTCGGGAACCTGTTCCCCGGTTATTTCCGTTGGGGGTTGGCCTGCGGAGTGATTGCGCTGATCTGCCGCCTGGCTGCCCGCGGGTTTGATCTCAAGCTGCCGGTGATTCTGCTGGCGGTCATGCTGGCGGTGACGTCATTCCAGGCGTTCTACGTGGAACCGCGCGCCGCGGAACTGAAACAGCAGATCGGTTCTTTTGAAACAACCAGCAAGGAGGATCCGCTGCGGAAGCAGTTCGCGAAGCTTCACGGTGTTTCGGCGGTCTGCAATCTGACCGTGCTGGCGGGCGGGGTGCTGCTGGCGGTGCTGCCGTAAGTGAGTGAAAGCGGAGTCGTCTCAAAAGCAGGGCAATCAAAAGGGAAAGGAAAGGATGACCATGTCTCAATTGACCATTATAGCACAAGTCGTAGCAAAGAAAGAATCCGTGGAGATCGTCAAGAGCGAGCTGCTGAAGATGATCGCGCCGACCAGAAAAGAGGACTGCTGCATCGATTATCGCCTGCACCAGGACAATTATAATCCCGCCGTATTCATCTTGTATGAAAACTGGGAGAGTGCTGCCTGCTTTGAAACTCACAAAAGCACTGAACATTACAAAGCCTACGTCAGAGCGCTTGACGGTTTGCTTGTAGAGAAAGTCGTTCACAAAATGACCCTTGTCGAATAAGGAGATGCCACATGAAAGTACTTGTCGATTTATGCGTTGTTCCGATAGGTGTTGGTGTGTCCCTGTCCACCTACATCGCGGAATGTGAAAAAATTCTTACAGAAGCGGGCCTAAAGACCTCGCTTCACTCCTACGGGACCAACATCGAAGGGGAGTGGGATGATGTATTCGCTGCCATCAAACGCTGCCATAAAAGAGTCCACGCGATGGGAGCGCCGCGTATCTCAACCACCATCAAGATGGGAACGCGTACCGACCGGAATCAGACGATGGAAGAGAAGGTAGAAAGCGTGAAGAGTAAACTGTGACCGCCACGGAAAAGACGAAAAGACCATTTTTTACGTGGGAAGGTGATACCCTGGTGCTTTATATTCTCGGTACGCCCAATGCCAAGCGTGATGCCATCGGCAAGGTGAAAGGGCATCAGCTCTGCGTCAGTGTCACGGCGGTGCCGCGCGCCGGGAAGGCGACCGACCATATGGTCCGTTTTCTGGCAGAAGAGTTTGGCGTATCGGTGAGTGATATCCAGGTCGTGTCCGGGCGCATGAATGTCAATAAACAGCTGCGGATCAAGGCGCCCAAGCGGTTGCCGGCGGTCATCGGGCAGCTGGAGTTATGTTAGCTCCCGTCCGGAAAGGAAGAATCAGAAATACTCCACCAGACCGCTCTCAATCCGTTCAAAACGGGCAACCCGCTCCGGTGGCCGGCCCGCTTCCACAGCGGTCCGTTCAGCATCCGACAGTTCCAGCTCCGGCGCCACAGGGCGTCGCTCCAGATACAGGGCACGTCCGGTTTCCAGCACGATCTTTTCAAAGGGGTAGCGGTAGCTTGGATTCTGCAGCAGAGCGGCCTCGCAGTAGCTGACACCGGTTGCTGAAAAGGTCCGCAGATAGCCGGGTTCCGTAACCGTCTCGCCGGAAGAACAAACGGCCAGGGCCGCACGTCGCCGGGCGGCTGCGTGCTGGAAGCGCCGTTTGTAGGGGAATGAGCAGTAGTTTACCGGCAGGGGAATGCCTTGTTCCAACCCGAAACGAACGGTCCGCAAGGCGCAGAGCTCCGAATCCAGTACCGTGATCTTCTCGCCGTGGAGAAAGGTGTAGCCCCGCTCCGTCAACGGTCCAAAGTTGTGCGGCGTCAAGCGCATCTGGTGCAGATTGAGGTGATTGACCCCCGCCTCGGCCATTTCAACCATCTTCCGCTTCAGTAGTTCCTCATCCTCCGGCACCGCCGGAATTTCCACCGTTACCGTCTTGATGCACCCCACCGCCAGACGCAATTTCTTGAGATGATAGCGGACAGCCCCCAGATCGAAGCGGATCTCGTTCAGGCCGGCATCCCTTAGTCGGCCGCAGAGATCGGCAGTCAGCATGGTGCCGTTGGTATAGAGCCAGAGGTGGACATGGTCACCGCAGCGCTTGCGCACGGCGTTCAGGTAGGCCAGGGCCAGGTCCGGCGTCAGCAACGGCTCGCCGCCGCTGATGCTGACGCCGCTGAACCCGAGGGCGGCCACATAGGCGGCGTACTCTTCCGGAGAGGTGAACGCCAGGCCGTTGGTAACCGGCGGCCCGTCATCATCTTGTGCCGTGGGGCAGTAGAAGCAGCGCCCGTTGCAGCGGCCATTGACGAACAGGCAGGACCAGTCTCCATCGCCGCAGCGCCGACAACCGGGAGAGAGGCCGTTACAATCCACCTTGGTCCCGGCGTAGCCGAAACGGGCGCGCTGGTCCAGCCAGTTCAGCAGCTCTTTTCGCTCTGCGTTCGCTGCCGCCAGCTGTTCAGGTCCTGCAAAGGTCAGCAGGTCGTACAGGCGGCCGTACTCGCTGCGGTTGGATTCGATCAGCCGCTGCTGACTTTTTTCGTTGAGATATGACTGGACATGGGGGGATGGTGGTGACGGCACGTGGCAATATCCTCGGGAGACGGGGTCGTTGTAACAGATAGATGCATCCATCTTGATTGCCTGGATTCAAAATTAACAGAAATGGTGCGTCAGCCAAAAGAAGGACTGAGGCAACCATAGCACAAGTACGATGGAGCAAGCCGTTTAATTTCAGAATGGGCCTTGAGCTCGTGATAGTCCTGTCTGTGGCAAAAGAATCCGATTAACCTGTCCCCCGCTCCAAAACAGAACCTCAATATGTTGAGGTTCTGCCAAATATTGAGGCTAAACGGATCGTTTAATACTTCTCTAATTTCTCTTCCATTAATCTAATCCCCTGTTATTAAAGTTGATTCAGAACTTCTTTTTTTTCTCCACTTCTTGGTATGCCGTTTGCTTTACTGGGGATAACGTGATGATGTCGTCCTTTTCCCGGCGTCGCTGAAAAGAGGGGTGTCATTGCTGCATAGTAAACACCCACACGTAACCAAAAGGAGAACATCATGAAACTCAGAAGTCGTTCGCTCGCCATTTTTGCCATGCTTCTACTCGGCATGGTCTCCTTCCTGGGGTGCGCCACCACACAGAAACACGAAAGTACCGGCCAGTATGTCGATGACTCCATCATCACTGCCAAGGTAAAAGCTGCCATCATTAAAGAAGCAACGCTGAAAACGTTGCAGATCAATGTCAAGACGTTGAAAGCGGTGGTGCTGTTGAGCGGTTTTGTCGATTCGGCGCAGAGCGTTACAAAGGCGGGAGAGGTTGCCGGACGCATAGAGGGTGTCGTATCGGTGAAAAACAGCCTGGTAGTAAAAAACGCATCGGATCCTCAGGTGAATGCACGACCCGCTCTGCTGGTTTTCCCGCATCTATCTGACGCTCAAGAGGGCGTTTAAAATACGGTGGCTAACGCTACAGCAACCAATAAAAAGGAGAAATATTATGTTGTGGACAATCTGCGTGATCTTGATAGTGCTGTGGCTGTTAGGTATAGTTACATCTTATACAATGGGCGGTCTGATTCATATTCTGCTCGTAATTGCCGTTATCGTGGTGCTGGTGCGCGTCATTCAAGGGCGGAGAGTCCTGTAGGCCGTGAAATGCCGGCACTCGACAGTTTGTTCAAAAAACCAAGGGCGCACCGCGATGCGCCCTTGGTCGTAAAGTAATTGTTTTCGCGGATGGCGCCCTGCGTTTCCCGCCTGAACAGATCATCACCCCGCCTATTCCCTTGAAATTCCGATTCGGAAGCTACTTGAACTCAAGCTTGTAGAAGAGATCAGCCCCGCTCTCACTGCCGGTCTGGGTCTCGACCTGCCACTGCTTGAAAATATCGTACCGTAACAGGAACAGGCCGCTTCCGGTAAAAAGCGACTTGCCGTAACTGATATAGAGTTGCGGAGTTAAATATTTACCCACGGTGAGCATTGTCGCAGTAATGCCGGGTTGCTGCTCTGCCGGTATGTCCCCGGGACGGGTCACCTGGAGCGGCTTGTACCCCATATGGCTGGTCGTCCCGCCGACACCGCCCTGAATCTCCAGGGTACTCAAGCCGAGGTGACTTTTTATCTGATCCTGAAGAACCTCTGCCTGGCCGGAAGTCAGCAGTGCGCCCGCTGCCTGGGACACGAGATTTGCCTGTTCGCCGCTGCTGCCAAGCGGATGGCCGAGAACTACATACGCCAGTACGTCGACGTCCGGCATGGCGGGCTCGGAGTAAAGTTTGGTGACCGGTTTTTGAAGCGTCCCCGTAACCGTTACTCCGGCCCTCACGTCGCCAATGGTGCGTAAAGCCAGAAAGTCCAGGGTCGGGTTATCGATGGGGGCGCCGGCGAAGAAAAGACGTCCGCGGACTATTTCAAGGTTTACTCCGTAGGTACGATACCGTCCTTTCACCACCTTGATCTCACCTTTGCTGGTGATCCTGTCGATACGGCTCAATGACAGGTCTATCCCCCCCCCAAGTTGGGCGTCGATTCCTGTAACCTTGACGAAGACCTTCTCGCCGAGCAGTATTCGGACCTGTACGTCCAAAACCAGGGGAGAACTTGCAGCTAGCGGCGCGGACCTTCCCTCCAGGATGACATCGCTGCTCGGCGCGATAGCCTTGCGGGACGGCGCTCCGACGATGCGCAGCTCAGGCAGCTGAAGTTCTCCGCGCAGCTTGAGTTTTTGAGGAGTCCCTTCAAAGCTGAGCTTCGGTGTGCTCAGAATTTGGAGTTCGGGGAAATAGACGGTTTGAAAATTTTCACCGCTTATTGTGCCCTGATACCCTGTTACCCGCCAGCCGGCCAGGGTGATGAGCGCCGTACCCTCGATATGACCGGGGCCGGAGAGTGCCCGGAACGTATCGATCCGGATAAGATCCTTTTCCAGGCGTGTCGCGAGCTGAATGTCCTTGAGGTGAATGCCGGCGGTGGGGAGATACGCGCCGGCCTTGGATATTCGCAGCGTTCCTCCGACGATCGGATTTTCCCAACTCCCGCTGATGGCAAGTTCGGCGTCAAGCTCTCCGAAACTTTCCTGGACTGATCCGGGGAAGAGGGCGGCAATGATTCCCTTTTCCTGGAGCTGCCCTGACAGTGATGCCTGGAGAGGCCCCTTTGGGTCGGCGGCAACCGGGAGACGCGCCGGAACCGGCAGTTTGAAGTTTCCCCGGGTCTGGCCATGCTCAGGCATAGTCAGGGAGAGTGTGCCGGTCAGCGCTTCTCCCCGCCAACCCCACGAGGCCGTTGCCGACGTGAAGGCAAGGTGCAGCTCTCCGTCGGGCATTGACTGGTGTAACGCCCCCCCTGACAGTGAGGCGGTGCCGTCCAGTTCAAAGCGTTGCCCGGAGAGCATGGTCCCGTTCGCCCGCCCGCTGATGCGCCCTTCAACTACGGTGTCACGAGGGAGCCATGGCTTGAACAGCGCCAGGTCGATCCCGCTCAATTCCGCCGTCAGTCTCCCGTTTTCAGGCACGGCAAGGCGGGACGGAGCGGGTGATGAAAAGGTGCCTTTCAATCGGCCGCCGTCAGCCGTGCCGAGCTCTATGCCAACCAGTACCCCCTGTTCGCCGCCGTCAATGGTTACCTGGCTCCGCCGGACAATTATGCTGTGCCCCTGTTCAGTGAAAGTCCCGCTTAATACGGCATTCCCTGACAGGGTAAGCCGTTTCTCTGACAGAAAGCCTATTTTAACCGTGCCGCGGCTGCTTCCCGAAATCTGCGCATCCTGCAGGTAGTGATTGGCTCTGGCAAGGTTCAGTCCGGCCCATTGCGCCCGGACCTGGCCGCGGGGTGGGTTAAGGTCCAGATCGGCTGCGACTTCGAGACGCTCCGATGCCCCGGCTGTGATGACCAGAGGGGACAGGTAAAATTTCGCGGCGCTGACAGAAAATGCTGCCGGGGCTGTCAGGCGCCACGGTCCGTTGTTGTCACTCCCTGCGAGACGGCTGATCGTACCCTTCCAGATTCCGCTGTTGTAACCTGCAGAAACGGCCAGCTGCGCTTCGCTGCCGGTTGAACGGAGCGTTGCATTCACGGTGTGGCGCTGCAGCGTTCCGTCGGCTGCAACTGTCATGGTGTCCACTGTATAGCCTTCATACTCCACATCCCGCAGAGATGCGGAGACATGCAAGGGGTAGTCTGTCCCTTCATCAAGCCTGGCATTCAGATTGGCGGAAAATATCTGCGTCCCGTCGTAGGCAAGCCTGTTTCCGGAGCCGACGATGGCGCCGCTGAGAAGCCCGTTCCGCAGCCGCACCCACCCATGGGCCTGGAGTGTCCCTGCAGATCCGGGAACCAGCCGGGAAAAGTCGCTGATCTGTGCCGACATGACCAGTCGCTGGTTCAGCTCCCCCGAGGCGAGTATGTCAAAGCCTTTACCCTGCAGCGCCAACCGGGTAAGGGAGAGGCTGTCGTCGGCAAAGTCGGCCAGCAGTTCTCCGGTCAGAGCCTGCCCGTGCAGGCTGCTTTCCAGGAGGATTGCGCTGACGCTCCCGCTGAGGGGTGTCTTTTCGGACAAGGCCATTTTCCCGGTGGCATTGAAATTCGCCACCCCCTTCCAGTCGGGATCAAACCTCGCCGGGTTGAGATTCCTGCCGCTGATCGCCCCCTGCATGGCAAAGCCGTCGCGCCAGTCCATATCAATGTTTCCCGCCAGAGACCCGTCGAGGATCCTGCCGTTCAACGGGGCCAGTTTCATCCCTTCACGTGTGCCTTTATAGGCAGCGGAAACAGTCGCCGCCTGCCACCCTTTTGCCTGGTTGGCAAGGGTGAAATCGCCCCGATAACTGTTCAGGGTCCCTGCGAACCTCAGGGTTCCGGAGAGATCGGTCGGCACGTCCAGTTCGGGGGCAAGATCGAGGCCGGCCACATTGATCTGCAGCGCTAAAACCGATTCCAGAGTTGTGAACGCAAGCGATCCATCGGCAGTTATCACCCCTTTTTGGCCCGGCCTGGTCAGGCGAAGCCGGCGCAGATTGATGGCCTTTTGCGCCATGCCCATATCGCCGCTAAGCTCCATCAGCTTGCGCTTGTCGGCAAACCCGGTTATTGCGATTGTTCCGACAAACGGCTCAGGGTCATTGCCGTGGCTTTGACTCGCCTTCAGTGAAAACCGGTCCATCTCCGCCAAGGGGTGCGCCAGGGCAACCGCAAGGTCTGCCGTGAGTGACGGCCGGTTGAAGCCCGCCGAGATGCTGCCGTTTATCCGGCCGGCAGCCGATGCTCCCTTGAGATCAGTGATGGAGAGGATGCCGTTTTGCCAGGTGGCTGAACCATCGACGTACGTCACTTGAACCGGTTGTTCCCGCAGGCTTCGATAACTGAGGTTTGTCACCCGCAATCGGGCGATCCTTCCATCGAACAGTTGCGCGCGTGCGGAAACCTTCGGCCAGGAGAGATTCGGCGGTTTGTTGTCGGGTGGGGCATCGTCCTGAATCCGCACCCCGTTGACAGTGAGTTCCTGTACGGCGATTGTGCCGGTCAGCAGAAGGAGCGGTTTCCAGCGTAACTCAAGGGCGTCAAGCTCCACTTTTTGCTGCGCCAGGCCCACCCGCACACCTGTGAGGAGCAGATGGTCGATTATTCTCCCCTCGATCTTTTGAGCGGAGAAGCTGACGCCGCTCATAGGGAGAGCCGACTCCAGTAACCAGCGGGTTCCGTGCGGCGTGGCGGCGGCCCAGGCTATGGCCGCGATTACCACTCCTGCTCCTGCCAGGATAATTGCCACCACCGCGCCGAGGATCTGTTTGGTCAGACGTTTCACAGCTCAAACCCCACGGTGAAGTGGAAATGGATTGATGGGTGATCAACCCCGAGCGGCCTTGCCACGGAAAGGTTCAAGGCTCCTACCGAGGTAAAGTAGTGCAGGCCGACCCCCGCTCCCTGGAACAGGGTGACGTCGGAGAATGAATTAAAGGCGTTGCCGACATCGTAAAAGACGGAAACTCCCCAGTCCTTGAAGAGCGCCCGCTCCAGTTCAATGCTGGAGGTAAAGAGCTGCGTGCCTCCCACGACCTTGCCGGAGGCGTCGCGCGGACCGAGGGATTTGTAGGAGTAGCCCCGTACACTCTGGTCACCGCCGGTAAAAAAGCGGAGCGAAGGGGGGATGTCTTTTAAGGGGTCGTGCAGCACGGTTGTCCCCCCCTTTGCGCGCGCATGCAGGGAAAGACGCCAGGGGAGGGGGAGGAGATAACTTCCCTCGGCCAGGATCTGGACCAGTGCCGTGTCCGAGCCGAGCAGCTGATGCGTGCCGTGAATATCAAGGGCGTAACGAAATCCCCGGCGGGGACGTATCAGGTTGTCGTAACGATCATCGGAAAAACGGAGACCGGGCAGCAGGAGTCGTGAGGTTGAATCCTGGGCACCCACGGTATAATCTTCATATTGGGCCTTTACATAGGCGGTGCCCAGCTTGCCTGTGCCGAAGCTCCGGTTACGGTCCAGCTCCAGGGCCACTATCCGGCTGGTATAGACTGATGTGTCCTCTTGCTGCAGGTTCAGTTGCAGCGAAGTGGAACTTCTGACATCCGTCGGGCTGGGGAGGATATAGCCGGTCACCAGGCCCTGGAGCCGCTCGGCAATATACAGATATGAATACAATTCGTGCCCTAGGTGAAACATGTTCAAATCGCGGTAACGGACGGTGAACCGTGCCCCTGTGTCGGTACCGTAGCCGATACCGGGACGCAGACTTATGCGTGGTCCCTGTTTCAGCTGTACGGTTATCGGCACCTTGAATGCTTCGGCATCCTGTTTTTCCGGAGTGACTATCACCTCTTTGAAGCGCTCGGAGTTGGTGAAGTTACGATGTGTTTCGCCGAGACGGGGATAGGAAAAGAGCTCTCCGGGTTTGTAGGTCAGATGACGTCGGAGGAAACTGTCCGGATAGTCGGGCGCCCCCTGGATGCGCGTTGCGCCGAAAAAATACTTTTCACCCGTATCCAGTACCAGTTCGATGGTGGCGGTTGCAGCGTCCCGTGCGATGCGGATTTCGTGCCGTGAAAATTCAGCATCCAGGTAGCCGAGCTCCTGGGCTCGTGATGTGAGCGCCCCCTTGGCCACTTCATACCGCTGATGCAGCAGCACGTCCCCTTTTTTCAGAGGGAACCTTTCAGCCACTCTGAGCAAGCGGACTTCCTTATTGCCCGCCCCGACCAGCGTCACCGTTACCTCGGTCAGGCGCACCGGTTCGCCCGGTGCCACCGTGACCAGCAGGCGATAGCCTTCTCCGGCCGGTTCGACCGATACCGTAACCAGGGGGTTGTAATAGCCGAACGGCTCCAGCGCGGTTCTGGTTTTTTCAACCGCCTGCAGTGCGAAACGACCGAGCCAGAGTCGATCCACCGACCCTTCGCGTATCAATCCGGCAGGGAGAACGAGTGTCTCCTGTACATTTTTCAGTGCATCACCCTCGATGCCTGAAACGACGATCTCGACCGGTTCAGCGGCATGCAGAGGCGGCGCGAAGGAGAGCGAGAGCAGCAGGAATGCAAGAGCGGCATAGATCGTTCCGAATCGTGGTCCGGCGCATAGTGGTGTAGAATACGACATGCAAGGTGCCCTTAAAAGGAGACGATTAAATTCAGGCATGATCCCGTTACATTCACTAAAAAGGGCGCACTGGGCGGGTCCTTTTAGTGAATTATATCGTTACTTTCGGATTGCACAATCGATGCAGGTTATGGCAACT
>VFJM01000299.1 GCA_009886055.1 Geobacter sp.
AAGAAGCGGAGATGGTATTCGCCATATTGCGGCATATGGCGGCAAACCCGGATAGAGGGATTATTCAGGAAAACGCCGATCGGATGGCGAAGGTAACGTTCCAGATCGCCCGCTAGCCACGTTTCAACCGATGTATGGTGCTCGTGAGTCTTGGCACGGGGAGATCATCTGATCGCCCCGTTGCCATGTGGCATCACCAGTGCATTAATGAGGAAATTGCTTTCGTTAAAACAGGAGACTCGCATGCTGAAGGTTTTCACCGGTATCATTCTCTGCTTTTTACTGACGACCCCGATCCAGGCAGCCGATGTGATCACGTTCGGCAGCGTATCTCAGGTCGTGTTCACTCATAAAGAACATCAGAAGGATCTGGGAGGATGTACCGAGTGCCACGGGGCAAAAGATCCGGGTCCTATCGCTCAATTTGGTGAAAAATGGGCTCACACTACCTGTTTGGGGTGCCATAGCGAAAACAAGGCCGGTCCCGTCGAATGCAGCGGATGTCACACACAGTTCTAACTCCCCTTCGGCTTCACCCTGCGCGTCGGAGCCGCACTCCAGGGGTCGTCAGGCCAGGGGTGCCTTGGGTAGCGCCCTTTGAGCTCCTTTTTCACCTGCTGATATGATCCATCCCAGAACCCCCTTAAATCACGGGTCACCTGAATCGGCCTTCCGGCGGGTGAAAGCAGATGCAACAGTACCGGAATCCTCCCGCCGCACACGGCCGGCCCGACCGCCAACCCGAACAGCTCCTGAAGCTTCACCGCCAACACCGGGGATTCACCGGAGTAATCTATCCTGATCCGCGAACCGCTCGGAACGGAAAGGTGCGGTGGCGCCAATTCGTCCAGTTCGCGTTGCTGCCGATAATCCAGGCTCTGCCTCAAAATGGCTGCGATATCCAGCTGAGCGGTTCTTTTCGCGGAGTTGACTCCTTCAAGATGCGGCGCCAGCCACTCTTCGAGCGTTTCAAGCAGCGCTGTATCCGAGACATCCGGCCACATCTGTTCAGGGAAGGCAGACCGGACAAGCATCAGGCGCCCCTGCAGCTGACGAACCGCTTCACTCATCGGCAGGAGCGTCAAGCCTGACGCACGCACCGCACCGATAACAACGGGCACCGCCTGAGCAGCTGACGGGACAACCGTCTCAGCAGAAAGCCGGATACTCCCGAGACACTCCAGCCGCCGGGAGGTCACGCGCGCCTCACGATCATCCCAGTTCACTATAGTTTCCCACCGTATATGCTTCGAGCGTTCCTCGCGGATAACATACTCAGGTATTTCAGCGGCAAGATGGATAATCGCCTCAGCCTGGTTTCCGGCATCCAGCGCCGGCGCAACAATATAATCAGCCGCCCTGACTGCACTCCGCTCCGAAAGGCGTGCCCCGCGCCCGCTCGCAAGCAGGTATCCGCCACCAGACGACCTGCGCCGTGCAGTACGATCCGGATACGCCGCCAGCAGTAACCGTGAAATGCGGTCATCATCGCCGGCAAAATCATCTTCCGTTGCTGAGACACCCATAAGCTGCCGCAACTGACGTGCGACACGTTCCACGTTTTTTACGGCCGAAAGGTCCATTCTTTGATCGTTGCGCCCATATGAACGCCAGCTTTTCAGGGCCTCGAAGCGATCAGCAATGTCGGAGCCGCTTATCGGAGGCGGGTTGCTGCCTGCATTCGAGCGGAACAGGTCCCGCTCCGAAAGGAGCGCCGCAACCTGGCACCCCAAACCGGGACAGCGAAGTTCCCGGGAACGGATCAGCAGCCGACCGAGGCGAGGATGAAGCGGCATCCGGACAACTTCACGTCCAAGAGGCGTGATCCGGCCGGCGTCATCGAACAGATCCAGCTCGACGAGCAGGCGGCGGGCCGACTCCTGAGCCGCAGCAGGAGGCGCATCCAGCCAGCCGAGCTGCATCGGATCGGTGACACCCCAAGCCGCCAGTTCAAGCAAAAGTTGCGACAGATCGGTAACACAGATCTCGGGTGGCGTGTGCGGAGCCATCGCGTGCATCGTATGAGGACTGTACAGACGATAGCAGACCCCGGGGGCGGTCCGACCCGCACGCCCTGCGCGCTGCTCGGCCGAGGCTCGCGATTCTCGAACGGTGACCAGCCGATTCAGGCCATTGCCCGGATCGTATTGAAGCCGACGCGACACGCCGCAATCTATAACGGTCCGAACTCCTTCAATGGTCAAGCTGGTTTCTGCAATGCTGGTGGCCAGAACTATTTTGCGATACGCCCCGGCCTGAATGGCCTTCTGCTGCTCGGCAATCGGCAGATCGCCATACAGTTGACAGACCTCGACATTTCGCTGAATGACTCCTGATTCTG
>VFJM01000383.1 GCA_009886055.1 Geobacter sp.
ATCAATGCGCAAAAGACTGGCGGTACTTGTTGATTTCCCTGATCAGCTCGGTTCTGTCGAAATAGATTTCATTCCGCTTTATTTTTCCCTCATCATTAAACTGCAGGAAGCAGAGTCCGACACACTCCACGATTTTTTCCCCGACCGGAATACAGGCCGACAACTTACCGAGAAAACCCTCTTCAATAGGAATAGCCTCTACCAGAGACCAGACCCAGGTCGGATTGTTGCTTGTCACTTTAGTGAAATAGGCAAACAGCTGTTCTTTGCCCTCTATCCCCAGCGGACGCCCCGGATCAAGAAAGAACGCATCATCTGCATAAAATGCAGACAGTTCTCTGGGACGGTTTCCCGTCCAGGCCGGCAGCCACCGCGAGGCAAACTCTTTTGCTTCTGTTTGTGTCATCATAATTCCCTGCTCCTTGCGATCATATGTTTGAACTCAATTTCTCAGTATCATGTGCTCCGAAAGGTAGCGTTAGAATAATATAAATACAAGCGGTTTTTCTCATACTGGTGTCTCCGTGCTCAATTATTTCAGTATCTGCCGGGTGGTTGAGCGCTGGACTGAATGTCTCTTGTTGCACTGATTTTTGTAAAGGAACATGATTTTGAAGAAGCACATCGATTCAACCCGCGTCCTTCGCCATCCGCAATTTGGTGCCATGAGTGATGCAACAACCTGTAAACACTGTTAAAATCGCGATATTGTCCGGGCTGTGCGATGTGGTTATGGCAATCCGTTAGCGCGGATCAGGAATAAACGATTAAAGAGAAAACAAGAGCCGCAGTTTTGATATAAATTTGTTTTATTTGTGGTTGACATGAACGTAAAAGGAATATACCCTGTCGCCGTCCCGGTATGGTTCAATCCCACAATGGAGGCTACAAAATGTCAAGCGCCGAGAGAGCTGGTGATGAGGGTGTTCGGCTTCTATATGACCTGAGTAAGGAAGAATTGGTAAACATCATTGTCGACGATGCTAAAAACTGGCTGGCCCATGATGGCGTCTGGTTTCAGGCCGTTGAGAAGCGGTACGGCATGGACGTGGCGGTCGATGTTGACACGGAGGCCTGGCGCCACTTTACCGTGATCGAGGCCCGGCGCATAATGCACCGGTTAGGGATCAAAACGGGCGGCGGTATTCCGGCGCTGGTAGAATGCTTGAAACATCGTTTTTATGCCCGCCTCAATCTGCAGGATGTCATCGAGCAGAGTGACACGCGGGTTGTCTTCCGGATGCTTGACTGCCGGGTGCAATCGGCACGCAAACGAAAGGGTCTGGCCGATCATCCCTGTAAATCGGTTGGTATCGTTGAATACAGTGAATTTGCGAAAGCGGTGGATCCCCGTATCAAAACGAACTGCATTGCCTGCCCGCCTGATGAACATCCTGAAACATTCTGGTGCGCGTGGGAGTTTACTCTGGGAGATTGATTGTCCATAACGGAGGAGAAGATATGAATTCAACAGTAGTCGAGCCGTTCACAACAACCCACAAAGTGCGTTTCGTGACCGCTACCAGCCTGTTTGACGGTCATGATGCCACGATTAACGTCATCCGCCGCATTCTGCAGTCTTCGGGCGCCGAGGTGATTCATCTGGGGCATAACCGGTCGGTTGAGGAGATTGTTACCGCCGCCATCCAGGAGGATGCCCAGGGGATTGCGGTCAGCTGTTATCAGGGTGGCCATGTTGAATTTTTCAAGTACATCATCGATCTGCTGCGGGAGCGCGGCGAAGGGCATATCAAGGTTTTCGGCGGTGGGGGCGGAGTGATTGTCCCTGATGAGATCGCCGAGATCGAAGGGTATGGCGTGCGCAAGATATTCTCTCCGGAGGATGGCCGCCGCATGGGGCTGCAGGGGATGATCAACCTGATGCTCAGGGAGTGCGATTTTGCCGTCGAACGGGACAGTGCGGCTGAGATCGCCCGGCTGGCGCAGCAGGATATCCGGGCGGTCAACACCCTGATAACTCTGGCCGAACAGGCGGTCCATGACCATGCAGCCGGGTATGCATCCCTCCGGGGGACAATCAAGGGGATGGCCCAGGATGTGCCGGTAATCGGCATCACCGGCACCGGCGGCGCGGGAAAGAGTTCCATTACCGACGAGCTGGTGCTCCGCTTCACCCGCGACTTTCCCGGCAAGAGTGTCGCCATTCTGGCGGTTGACCCCTCACGTCAGCGGACCGGTGGTGCTCTGCTCGGGGACCGGATCCGGATGAACTCGATCAATTCGAACCGTATCTATATGCGTTCACTCGCCACCCGCGACTCCCAGACCGAGCTTTCAGCCGCCATTCAGGACGCCATCGACGTCGTGCGTGCGGCCGGATTCGACCTGGTTTTTGTCGAAACCAGCGGCATCGGTCAGGGGAATGCCGGGGTTGTGGGGGTCTGCGATGTATCCCTGTATGTCATGACCTGCGAGTTCGGCGCTCCGACCCAGTTGGAGAAGATCGATATGCTCGACTATGCCGATGTTATTGCCATCAACAAGTTCGAGCGCAAAGGGGCCGAGGATGCCCTCCGCAACGTACGGAAGCAGTACCGCCGCAACCGGAATCTCTTCGACGTGGCCGATGAGGCGCTGCCGGTGTTCGGCACGATAGCGTCCCAGTTCAACGATCCCGGCACCAACGTCCTGTATCGGGCGCTGCTTGATGTCATCAACGACAAGAAGGGGAGTGACTGGCACTCCTCTCTCCAGATCACCGAGAAGGAGAGCCTGAAGAAGTATATCATTCCGACCGACCGTGTTCATTATCTGGGCGAAATCGTTCACGCCGTGCGCGGCTATCGCAGGCAGGTTCGCGAGCAGGTCGATGTCGCCCGGCGCCTCTTTCAGCTCAGCGGCGCCCGCGAGGTGCTGGGTGATTCCGCAGCAGTGGCGGCAATCGATACCCAGCTGGCAGTTTTCGATTCCCGGCTGCATGAAGAACCGAAACGGATCCTGAAAGAGTGGCCGGAGCTGAAGGCCTCCTATCGCCGTGACCAGCTGGTTACGAAGGTCAGGGACAAGGAAATCAGGAGCGATCTCTATACCACGACCCTCTCCGGAACCCGCATCCCCAAGGTCTGTCTCCCCGATTACGCCGACTGGGGCGAGATCCTGCGCTGGAGCATGTTCGAGAACGCGCCCGGCTATTTCCCTTTCACCGCCGGGGTGTTCCCGTTCAAGCGGGCCGAAGAGGACCCCAAGCGCCAGTTCGCCGGCGAAGGGACTCCCGAGCGGACCAACCGCCGCTTCCACTATCTCTGCAAGGATGATGACGCCAAGCGCCTCTCCACCGCTTTTGACAGCGTGACCCTCTACGGTGAAGACCCTGATTACCCGCCCGATATCTACGGCAAGGTCGGCGAGAGCGGTGTTTCGATCTGCACCGTCAACGACATGCAGAAGCTGTTCGCCGGCTTTGACCTCTGCGCCCCCAACACCAGTGTTTCCATCACCATAAACGGTCCGGCTCCGATGATGCTCGCATTTTTCTTCAACGCCGCCACCGAGCAGCAGCTCGATATATTCCGGGAGAAAAACGGCCGGGAGCCGTCCGAGGCCGAGTATCTGGAGATCCGCGCCTGTACCCTGCAAACGGTGCGCGGCACCGTTCAGGCGGACATCCTCAAGGAGGATCAGGGGCAGAATACCTGCATCTTCTCGACCGAGTTTGCCCTGAAGATGATGGGGGATATGCAGCAGTATTTCATCGAGCAGAAGGTGCGGAACTACTACTCTGTCTCGATCAGCGGCTATCATATCGCCGAGGCGGGGGCGAATCCGATCAGCCAGCTGGCCTTCACCCTCTCCAACGGCTTTACCTACGTGGAGTATTACCTGTCGCGCGGCATGAATATCGATGATTTTGCCGCCAACCTTTCCTACTTCTTCTCCAACGGTCTCGACCCGGAATACACGGTCATCGGGCGGGTGGCGCGCCGGATCTGGGCGGTTGCGATGCGGGAGAAGTACGGCGCCAACGACCGCAGCCAGAAGCTGAAGTATCACATTCAGACCTCGGGGAGATCCTTGCACGCCCAGGAGATGGATTTCAACGACATCCGCACCACGCTGCAGGCGCTGATGGCGATCTATGACAACTGCAACTCGCTGCACACCAATGCCTATGACGAAGCGGTCACCACCCCGACCGAAGAGTCGGTGCGGCGGGCGATGGCCATCCAGATGATCATCACCAAAGAGTTCGGACTGGCCAAAAACGAGAATTCACTGCAGGGCTCCTATATAATCGAGGAGTTGACCGATCTGGTTGAAGAGGCGGTCATGGCCGAATTCGAACGGATCGACCAGCGG
>VFJM01000097.1 GCA_009886055.1 Geobacter sp.
AGATTACAACATCCGTGAATTATCAGGAGAACCAAGCAGGGATTCCCGCGATTTATTACCTTTCGACGGCAGGTAATTAACTGCAACCTGGAGATGACCCGCCCGTTTCAGTATTCTTTCCGCATACCTGTAACTCCTGCCGGGTGGTGTTGTCCCCCCGTTATACCGTGCCAGTGCCTTTTTCTTGTTCCCTTTGCTGTCGATCAGAAGGGCACGGATGATTCTTTCGGCCTGACCTGCCTGCCCATGTATATCGTGTGGCACTGAACCCCAGTCGGAGGCTTTCACCTGCCAGGCACCCTGTTCCCCGGATGAACCAACAGCGACCGGATCGCCACGGCTTTCTTCGATTGCGACGCTGATCAGCAGGTTTGCCATCGGGCTATGTCTGACCGCCGCGACAAGCGCTGCCGGATTTGACACCCCATGGTCGGCAGCAAACCTGACCCTCTGTTCGTGGATAACGTCAATTACGCCGGAAGGTTTAACGGTCAGAGTTTTTATTGCGCCGGCGTTTACGCCCGCCTCAAAACCAGCTAACCTGCCTGCAGTGGCAGCGACTCCAACTGAGAACAGCCCAAGCACGGCTGTCGTGAGCGGCAGGTAGTATCCACAGGTACGTATTTTTGAAATAGCTCTGTTCATATCGCTCCTTATGCGCATCATACGCGGTTGATGAGTAGTATCAGGCGCTATCTTCACGCCAGATGCACTCCTGTTGCCCGCACTCCAGGGAGTAGTTGCAGTAAAAGCAGTGTTGATTAACATCGGGCGGCAAAATGGTGCACCCAAACGAGCAACCCCTCGTATCTCCGGTTTTGTAGGTGTGTTGCCTGATAATTTTAAAAATCTCGCTGTTTTTCATTGTATACACTCCTTTTCATTTCGGTCGGGCAACATGTGCCGATACAGGCCGGTTCGATATCCGGCATGGTCGGCTAACTCACTGAAATAGTGCAGTTCTTTTTCAGCCTTGGCCATCGCTGCCGATACGACTCCGGATGAGGCAGGAAACATGCCTGAATCCATCAGGGTGATGATTGCCAGCCACTCTCCCAGTTCCTCAAAACGCTCCTTGTTGAACCACTCAGTTCCTTTGCTTTCGTGGACACCCAGTAATTCCCGGCAGGCTGAAGCAGAAAAAACATGCGCCGGCATTGCTGATATTTCTGGAAGTGACA
>VFJM01000197.1 GCA_009886055.1 Geobacter sp.
CCCGTTGCAGTATCAAGGCGGCATTGACGCCGCCGAAACCGGAATTGGTGCTCAACAGGTAGCGCCCCTCAATCGGCTGCGCGGAACGGCTCAGGAATCCTTCGCCACCTTCTTCAGGTTCCAGCATGCCGGCCGTGGGGGGAAGCCGCCCCTCCTCAAGACATTTGAGACCCAAGGCGACCTCGATCCCTCCGGCGGCGCCCAGGGTGTGGCCGATCGACCCTTTGACCGAATGCATCGGGAGGCGGCGCTCACCAAAAAGCGAGCGGAATGCGGTAAGTTCCATCTGGTCGTTGTAGATGGTCGCGGTGCCGTGGGCGCTGATCGCTGCTATCTGCTGCGGGCCGATGGAGGCCCGTTCGAGCGCCTGACGCACCGACTGGATCAGGCCGCAGCCGTCGCGGGCAGGCGCGGTGATGTGTGTGGCATCGTTGGCCGCCCCCCAGCCGGCGACGACGCCGAGCAGCGGGCGTCCCTCGCGGCATGCTCGCTCGCGGCTCATAAGGAGCAGCGCCGCCCCCCCCTCACCAAGGGTCAGGCCGTCGCGGTTGCGGTCGAAGGGGCGACAGACTCCGGGCGACAGCGCCTGGAGTGCCGAGAAGCCGGAAAAGACGAACTCGCTCACCAGGTCAAGACAGACCACCAGTACCGCTTCGCTTCTCCCCGCCGCGATCAGGGAGGCGCCGCGCGCCACTGCGATGGTCGAGGAGGCGCAGGCCGCATTAATGTTGATCCCCGGTGAGGCGAGACCGAACCGGTCGGAAATCCGGCGCAGCAGCTGCGCCATCGGAACCTCGGCCGGGTCACCTGGTAGTCCCGCCTGGAGCCGTTCCATAGTGTCAATGCACCCCTTGGTGCTCGCCGTGATCAGTGACGCATCAGCGGGGACGGAATCAAAACCGTCAAGGAGGCGCTCCAGGAGCGGATAGATGCCTGAGTGGCCGTTCTTCGACTCCAGACCCTCGATCCAGGAGGCGTTTCCGGACAGGTAGCGGCCGGTCGCGAAGCGGGAAAGCGGCCGTATGGCGCTCTCCCCGGCCATTACCCCCCGCCAGAGGCTGTCCAGATCGGGTCCGAGACCGGTCACCGCGTGGGCAGCGCTGATGCAGACCTCTCTCATCGGATTTCCCCCTTTTGCCAGCGGTCGAGGAAGTCACGCACAAACGGCGGCGGGATAAGCATGATGTTCTGTTCGGTATCGAGCATCATCTGTACCGTGTAGCCGGTCGTGGTAACCTCGTGCGCCTTGTTTCTGATGATGAACTCGAAGTTGAGTCGCGCTGCCTCACTCCAGTGCAGTATCCCCTCGATGGTGAAGCGCTCCGGAAAACTCAAGGGGCGGAAGTAGTCGACGTGCATCTTCTTGATCGGGGCGAGGATACCCCGTTCATAACAGTCAAGATAGCCGATGCCGAACTTCTCGCTTAACGCCACCCTGGCGTCCTCGAAAAAGCTCGGGTAGCGCCCGTGCCAGACGATGTTGAGCGGATCAACCTCTTCGAAGCGCACCTGGCGCTCGACAGTAAACCTGAGCGGCGACGGCGCGCCTTCCTGAGCGGGAAAATAGGGGCGGCTCATGGTAGCCCCCCGGTGCAGGCGAGCTCGATCAGCATGCTCGCGGTGATCGTGTTCCCCACAGTCAACTGCGCGTCATAGAGGAGCTTCCCCCTCACGGTTCGCGGCCGACAGCGGACCAAAAGTTCCTGGTCGGGCCGCACCGGGTTGAGAAACTTGGCATCCTCCACGGCCACCAGGCGCTGTCGACACCCCGTCTGTTCGCCGACCAGCGAGACCACGGCCATTATCTCAACAATGGCGGGGAGGATCGGGTGCTCCGGAAAATGGCCGGCAAATCCGGTAAAGTTGTTTGTGAAACAGTAGTGTCTCTCCAGCGTTCCCATGTCGTCCGTCGTTACGGCGCCCAGCGCCGCCTCGGCTATCCCCTGCAAAATCTTATTCATCGGTTTTTTCCACGCTTTCAATCCATAAGGTCAGGCGGTAGCCCGCCTGTTCGTCGTCGAGCACGATGCCGCCGGGAAAAAGGTTCCCCTGCCGGCGTTGGTACTGGTAGTAGCGGACCCGCCACGACTCGGCCGGTCCCCGGCATGATTTCTCCAGGGGCTGCGCATCCGCACCTCCGAGTTTAAAGCGCACCGTCCCCCCGGCTCCGTTTTTCCGCGTGAGCAGGTAGTTCGTCGAGCTCCGCTCAAGCGTGTCGCCAGCGGCCGGTTCCGGGGCGAGGAAGATCCTGCGTACCGAGGCGGCTACAGCCTCGGCGAAGCCGGGGTTCCGGGCAAGGTCCGGAATTATGAAGTGTGCCTGGCTTGAGGCGGCATCCACGGAGATGTCGTACAGTTTCACCCCCATATCGTTCATCCCGACCAGCCTGGCGCCCTTGGCAGTGAGGTCCAGCTTCATGACCCCCATGATCGGAACCCGCATCCCTTCAAATTCGAAGAGGGCCGACTGGCGGATCATAAGGCTTCCGCTGCCTGAGTTCCATAGAGCGCCGGAAAGCGCCGCGGCAGTCCGGGGGACCGTCGGGGTGAGTTCGGTGGGCGCGAACGGGACCGTCGCGCAGGCACTCACCAGCAGCAGGAGTGCCGTGAGGAGGAGCCGGACCATGGGGCTCATGGCCGTTCCTTGCTGCACAGGGCCGGGATCACCAGGAGCGCCGCGGGAATGCCGGTGCCGATCCCGAGGAGTACGGTGATCCCGATGGAGTACATTGAGGGGTGTCGCGCCAGAGCCAAAGCACCAAGCCCCGCGATCGTAGTGAGCCCTGAAACAAGTACCGCCCGGTTTGTCGTATGGTCAGAGCCCTCGGTGAGCCTGCAGACCATAAAGATCCCGTAATCAACGCACAACCCGATAATAAGGATGGTCGCCGCGATGTTGAATATGTTGAATTCGATCCCGAACATTCCCATTATGCCAAGCATGCAGACCAGTCCGGTTACAACCGGAACCAGGGCGAGCATGACGCGTGATGGACTGCGGAACACGACGACCAGGAGAGCGAGTACCAGGGCCGAGGTGAGCGCCAGGTATCTGGTGAAGTCATGGATGATGGCGTGTCCGACGCTGTCGCCGAAGCGGCTCTGAGACACGAGACGAATCCCGGGCAATGTTTTGATCTCCTCCGTGAGTGCGGCCACCACCTCTGGAGTATCAGGCACCATAGTCAGCACCCGCACCATACCCGGAGAGCGGATTATCAGCGAGTCGACGAGTTCCCCCATTCCCGCAGTACGGAGCCCTTCCAGCGTAGCCTCAGGTGGCGGAGTGCCCAGCGTCTTGAGGAACGGTGCAAAAGCATCTTTCGAGAAGCCGTAGGCTTCCCCCTCCTTTGCCAGATCGTCCTCCAGTCTCGCTGCACGGCCATTCTGCCAGAAGGAGACCCAGCGTTCCCTGTTCGCACGTTGCAGAGCGCTGCTCGGCATAAGCGGCGCGAGGCTCACCAGCTCTCCGGCAGGAATGCGCCCGGAGATCCGCGCAAAGAGGAGGTCGTTACGTGCGAGCGCGCCTTCCAGATCAGTCCCTTCGGCAAAAAGCAGCGCTTTGCCCCGCATGTCCCCCCACGTTTTTACCAGATCCTCCTCAGCCAGGCGCAGTTCCGGAGTGACCATGCTGACCGCCCGGAGATCCCCGTTGAAACGAATCCTGGTGGACTGCCAGGAACAGAGGGCCAGAACGGCCAGCCAGACAGCGATTACTGCCCGGCGCGGCAGCCGCCGGACGCCGCCGCGGTCGTTGGGCGGGAGCTTCCCGGCGGGCATCGGTTTAATCAGGTGCGGCAGCACGATGAGCGAGATGAGAAGAGCCGCGACAATCCCGGTCATGCTGTAGACGGCTAGCTGGCGCTGACCGGGGAGACTTGACAGCAGCATAACACCGAATGAAATGAGCGTTGCCACAGCACCGAATATCACCGGTCGCGCCACCTCCCCTGTGATGACTGCTGGCTCCTTTCCACCCTGTCGGCAGGAGAAATAGATCAGCATGGCATACTCATCAACCATACCAAGCAATACTCCGCCGAATCCGAGCGTAACTGCGAATACGTTTGCGTCCCAGAGGGCGATGGCTCCGGTGGCGATCACCAGGATCGAGGAGGGGACCAGAAATACGAAAATCGCACTCAGGCTTCTCAGAAAGACGAGGTAGATTGCGAGTACCGCGAACACGCTCAGTGTCAGGACAACGTAAAGGTCGCGCTTGATGGTGTCGGCGTTCACCAGTGTGTAGCGATGCCCGGAGACAACCGTCGCGGTCATCCCCGCAGGGACGCATGCGGCCACCGCCCTGTTGATCCGGTCCAGGAGATCCCGCGAGCCGCCGGAATCAGTCATGGATACAACGGAGTCTACGACAAGCAGGGCGCTCTTGCCGTCGGCTGCCACGAAATGGTTCTGAACCAGGCGCATATTCGGAATCATGTTTAAAAAGCGCATTTTCTCAAGGGCGACAGAAGAGAAGGAGAGCGGATCGCTCTGAATGCTCCCCTTGAGTGCCCATCCCTCGGGTAAAAGGAGCTGTTCATAGTTTCCACGAAGCCGGCTTCGCACCTCTACTGGGGAACTGCCGGCGGCGAGACGCACCAGATCCTCCTCTGTCGCAAGACTCGGGAGAGATGCTCCGAGCCAGCCAAACAAGGCGCCAGAGAGGTTTGTTGGGCCGGTCATCACGTTTCCGACTCCTTCGGCTCTTAATCCCTGTGCCAGGAGGTCGGCTGCCGCCGTTAGCCCGCCAGGATCTCCACCGTTCCCAACCTTCAGGGTGATTACGAGTTTCCTGGTGAACGGAGCCAACTGCAACAGACGGAAGTCCTGGGCAACTGAAGAACTGTCGTCAGGCAGCATCGCGACGATATCTTCCTGAATCTTCAGTTTTGAAGAGGCGAAAACGCCCAGTGCTACGACCAGCAGGGTTGCGGAGAAGAGGAGTTTCCGACGGCTGGATAAAAAGCGGTACATACGCTCGAACAGCGTGAAGGACGGCACCATCATCTAGAAAAGGTCCGCTTGCAGCGGCTTGTTCACCGCGGCGTTGACAAATTTGATCCGGGTGAAGTCGCCGTCCTTCTCGTGCAGCTCGACGCTGCGAACGTATCTGCCGTCGGCGCTGAAGGTGATCAGAAGATGGTGCAGGAACCCGGCGGTCGCGGCGGAACGGGGCTCCAGCCGGAGCGACACCGGCGATTCGTCCAGGACGGTGATCCGATACTCCTTTTTAAGCCACTGAAAATCTGCCCGTGCCCAGGCGAAGAGTTGATCGGAAACGAGTTTCATGGCCGGTTCCTGGCTGATCTGAAAGTTCTCCGAGCGACCGGTCCGTTCGTGCCAGCGTCGCCCTTTCTCCCCCTTCAGGACGAATCCTGAGGCGACCGGCGCGGTCACTTCCCAGCGCAGAAGGTCCGGCTTGCTGAAGTAGAAACGCCCCCTGGAGGTAAGGACGGTCTTGAACATGCTCAGGTGCTTTTCCTGAACAAAGTCGCTTGAGATAGTCCTGACGGTAGCTGCCGTCCGCTCCAGAGAACTGAAGATCATTGCTGAGCCGTTTGGGGGCACGGCTTCGCCTGCAGCGAGCCCCGCGGAGAACAGAAAAAAGACGGCCAGGAGCATGATCCTTGTCATGATGCACTCCCCGCGCCGACGATCCAGAGCTTGATGCTGCCGCTTGCGATGGTCTCCATGTTGAGCTCGACCTCCCCTTCGGCAACGGCAAACCCCTCGAAACTTCCGACTGTTCTGATTCGTATCAGAAGCCGGTCCCCTGCACGGGCCCGGCCGGTGACGCGCAGTTTCCTGACGCCGACCAGGTATCCTTCCGAGATCTCCTTTGCCTGCAGAGTATCCTTGTACCCCCTGATGACAGCGTACCCCTGCGCCAGAAGCTCGACAAACGCCGCTTCGTCCAGAGCGCCGTCCGCATCGACCAGGATGCAGTCGGCGGCCGGGTTCGCTTCGACCACACCGCCAGCGTCGCCGTAGGAGATAAGGGTGTCCACGAGCCGCATCGGCGCTCGATGGGGAATGAATGCTTCTGCCGGCAGCGGCAATGTCAGGTCGATCTTCATGCGAGTTGTCCTGTACTGTTGGTAAAAAACGCGAGGGTAGAAAACTGTACACGTCTCCGGCGACTAGCGCCGGCAGACCGGCAGGTCGCTGCCATTGTCATGCAGAGCGGGGCCATGGCGAAGCCGATGTCGAACCGGAGGTTTTTTTGACTGGCTCCGTTCATGAATTCCCCTGCATCTCTTCGAGCTGCTGCGCCATGCGCTTTCTCACCTCGCTGCGCAACCCGGCAAGCCCTCTCTTCCCGGGATAAGCTGATGGATCAACCGGGTCGAGAACCTTGAGCCGCACCGTGGCAGGGTACAGAAACGAGTGCCCCGGGGGAAGCATGGTGTCGGTGCCGGTGATGCAGAGGGGGACAATCGGCACACCGGTTTCCTGCGAGAGACGGAAAGCACCCGAGTAAAAAGGCTGCAGCTTCCCGGTTCTGCTCCGGTGCCCTTCCGGAAAGAAGAGCACGGTTCCCTGCGTGGCGAATGTCTTCGTGCAGGTCCGCATTACCTCATCCCAGTCGCTCGTTTCAACGTCCAGATAGTTGGCGAGCCGCATAAACAGGGTATACCAGTACATCTTAAAGGGCCACGCTCCGACGGCAAAGATTATGTCATGGAAGGGGAGTGTTGAGATGAAATAGCTGTCAAAAAATGAAAGATGATTGACTA
Source organism: Geobacter sp. (assembly GCA_009886055.1). GTDB lineage: Bacteria > Desulfobacterota > Desulfuromonadia > Geobacterales > Pseudopelobacteraceae > JACRCG01. Next base: position 6,740 of record VFJM01000197.1, read on the forward strand.
CCATGATGCAGGGACGCTTGATACCGGCAAACCCTTCCCCCTGAAAGCGGACAAAAGGGGAGACCATGACGACCAGGCCGTAGCCGTGGATGTTGATCAGGTGCCTGACAATCCGGCCAATATCCCACCCGGTCACAACCTTCCAGATAACGAGGCAAAAAGGGGATGCGAGGATTCCTGCGACAATCCAAAGGGCCATCAGAGGGTAGAACATGAGGTTTAACAGCAAAACCCGGACTCGCCCGGGAACGCTCATTTCGCTCCGGTGCCGGTTACTGCGCGAACTCGTTGTCACGTACTAAGCGCTCTCCATCTGACGTTTCTTGTTGATCACGAAGGTATGAATGTCGCCGAGGGTGCGAATCTTGCGGATCGCCTCCTCCTCGCGGATTTTCATGCCGAACGCGGATTCCAGGACGATTACCAGGTCCACCACATCAAGGCTGTCCAACCCCATATCTTCAAACAGGGTTGTCTCGGGTGTCATGTCATTCAGGGCAAACTCAAACTCCTCAGCGAGCGAACTGTTAATCTGCTCAATGATCTCTTGATCGGTCATTACGGGTATCTCCTTAAAATAATGGATGAATTTACGCCACCCAAGGCAAAGTTGTTTTTTATTACCGTCGCTACCGTGCGTCTGGTGACTCCATGCACGTGCTGCACATTCGAGCAAAGCGGATCGATGTGCTCCAGGTTTAGCGTCGGTATCAGTATCCCCTGCCGGAGCATTTCGATACAGGCGGCCAGTTCGAGAGTGCCGCTGGCGGCCATCGCATGCCCCAGATGCCCCTTCAGGCTGCTGACGGGGACCGTGTTCCCGAAGATGTTTGATATTGCCTCGCACTCGGCGATATCACCCTGCTCGGTAGCGGTTGCGTGGGCATTAACGTAATCGATCTGCTCCGGTTTGACCTGCGCGTCTTCGAGCGCAAGGCGCATGCAGCCGGCTATGCACGACGCATCCGGATTGGCGATGCTTCCAGGGTCCGAGTTGGTGGCGAAGCCGACTATCTCGGCGAGGATGGCAGCCCCGCGCTGTTCGGCGGACTCCAGGGATTCCAGGAGCAGTATGCCGCTCCCCTCACCGCAGACGATGCCGTCACGGTCCCGGTCGAAGGGTCGCGGGGTGCTGGTCGGGGATTCGTTGAATGCGGTAGAGGCTGCGTTCATGATGTCGAACGTCCCGGAGGTGAGCGGGTGAAACTCGTCCGCTCCCCCGCAAAGCATGAAGTCCTGTTTACCCATGCCGATCATCTCGGCGGCGTAACCGACCGCATGGCAGCTGGTCGAACAGGCGGCGGCCGGTGCCAGGATGCGCCCGGTGACACCGAGCGCCTGGGCAACGTTCGAGGCGCAGCTGTGATTCATGATATGGAAGAAGAGCGTCGACTTCATCCGTTCAAGGCTGTTGTCGATACCGAAATCACGGAAAAACTCCTGCATGGTCTGAGGGCTCCCGGTGGTCGAGCCGATCGAGACCCCGAGCCGGCCGCTGTGAAGCTGTTCCCCGGTGAGCCCCGCCATGGCGGCGGCATCCTGACTGGCAAGGGTGGCAAAGACCGACATGTTTGACATGGAACGACGGAATTTCCTCGGGATCTCCATTGGATCGACCCCGGTCGCAAGAGCTGCCACCCTGGTCCTCATCCCCGTTATTTCGGCCAGTTCCGGGACCTGGACGACTCCGCTTTTCCCCGCGAGGAGCGCGTCCATCATGCTTTCTATGCCGCGGCCGAACGGGGACACGACCCCCATCCCCGTTATGACGACTCTTTTCAGCAGCATACCTTAAGTTCCTTTCTCATGATGTCATGCCCGAGGACGGTGCCGCAGGCGAGGAACCCGGAGAGCACAGCCCCCATGATGCCGGGAGATACCACCGCTTGTCCCGCCAGAAAAAGCCCTGGTATCCTGGTTGTCGAATGCGGATTATACTGACCGACCATGTGTTTGACCCCGTACAGTCCACCCAGCGGTGTGTTGCAGTGGTCCCGTACGGTTAGTGGGGTAGAACCCTCTATGAAGTGTATGTTTCCGGCGAGATCGGGATACGCCCGCTCGATCTGTCTCTGCATCCGTTCAAGAGCCTGTGCCTTGTACTGCCGGTACCCCTCAGGCCGTTTCCCGAATCGGGAGGACTCCCAGGGAGCCGTTTCGGTAAAGAGGATGGGACAGATGCCGATGAAGCCGTGCGGCTCGACCGCCCCCTCCCGGTATGCGGAGCTCAGGTAGAGCGGGGCATCGCCGATGGGCCTCTTGCCGAGATCATAGAGGGACTCCGCATCAGGGAGCAGGAACCTGTTGGCCCCTGCAAGCGCCGGGACCGGATTATTAGAGACGGCGAAGCACATGAACGCAGAGACGGTCTCTTCAAGGGCAGCAAGGCGCTTGCGGTAGGCGGGGCGGAAGGTCCCCTCGGGGGTCAGATCAAGGAGAATCCGGGGGTGAACCGTCGCGATTGCCGCATTACACTCAAGTGAGTCGCCGCCGGCAAGCTGCACCCCGGAAAGGGTTCCCCCCGGCCCGACAGTGATCCCGGTCACCTCCCGGGAACAAAAAACATCTACGCCTAGTTCTGCGAGTCTGGCGTCAAAGGCGCGCGCAAGGCTCAAGCCGCCACCGCGTATTCCCCGCACCGATTCATAGTAGTTGCCGACGATTGCGGCATGCTGGGCAAACGAAACCTCACTGCATGAGACACCATACAAAAGGCAATGCGAGGAAAGCAAGCTTTTTAGCAGCACGTTCTCCGTCAGGGAATCGAGTTTTTCCCGGAGTGTCGGCCCGAAAATTCTCTGCAGGGAGGCGTTCGGGTCAATCACAACATCGAGGTTCATGTACGGCAGGTCGGCGCAGGTAGCGCGAACCTGCAGAAGATAGCTCCGAATCGCTGCGCGTTCGCCGGGAAACACCTCGCCGAGCCTCTCCTGAAGTCTGTCGTAACCGGTCGGAATCCGGAACTCGAAGCCGGGGCTCTCGCAGTGGAAGATGTCAAACCCATTCTCGTCGAATGAATAACTGCTTATGCGTTCGGAAAGGCCAAGGTAACGGAAGAAGATATCAAGTGGTTCCCCCGCCCCAAGCCCGCCCGTGTAATGGAAGCCGGTATCAAAATGCACCCCCTGGCGTGAGAAACCCCGTAAAAGAGGAGCCGTGCGATCCGCCTTTTCCAGAAGTGCCACGCGGTAGCCGTTTTGAGCGAGGGTGATGGCTGAGGTGATGCCGGAGACCCCTGCGCCGATGACTGTGAAGTCATACCTCATTCGGCAAATCTCAGCACCAGACAGGAGTTGGTCCCGCCAAATCCTGCCGAGTTGCACAGCACATGTTCGGGTGCTCGATCAATGCGCTCTGCCACGATGTTAAGGCCTGCCGAGAACTCGTCGGGCTCAGTGAAGTTGACGTTCGGCGCGATGAATCCCAGTCGGGCCATGATGGTAGAATAGACCACCTGCGAGGCCCCGGACATCCAGAGTTCGTGGCCGGTCATCGACTTGATGGACGAGACCGGCGGGGTCCGCGGGCCGAATACGGCCGAGATGTTGCGCGCCTCGGCTGCATCTCCCGCAGGGGTGGAGGTTGCATGAGCACAGATGTAGTCGATATCGCACTCCTTGATCCCGGCAAGCGAGATAGCCTTTCGCATGGCCCGCTGCAGCCCGTCCTGGCTCGGCACCGAGATGTGGTTGCCGTCTGAAGAGAAGGCGTACCCCCCGATCTCGCCGAGGATGACGGCACCACGAGCCTGAGCCAGGTCGTAGCGTTCCAGCACGATGGCAGCAGCTCCGCCGCTCGGGACCAAGCCGTCGCGACCGGCATCGAAAGGGCGCGATGCGCGCTCCGGATCATCGAGGCGGGTGGAGAAGGCACCCAATGCGTCAAAACTGCACATCGATTCCCAGTTGATCTCTTGAGCACCACCGCAGATGACCCTCTCCTGCCGCCCAAAGGCGATAAGATCCGCGGCCTGGCCAACTGCATGTCCGCCGCTGGAACAGGCGGAACTGATGGTCCAGCAGGCGCCGCCTGTCTTGAAAAGGGTGTTCAGGTTCATCGTGATGCAGGAGGTCATGGAACGAAAGACGTGCCCGCTACCGATCAGCTTGGTTTCGCCGCGTTCCCTGAGCAGGTCGACCTGCTCGATAGCCGCGATGCAGCTGGAATCACAGCCGAAGATCAACCCGGTCTCCGGGCTTTGTATGTCATCTTCGCCAAGCCCCGACATCGAGAGCGCGTTGAACGCAGCCGCGTGGGCCTGCACGGCGAAGTCCGGCATGGTCTTGCACTGTTTCTTCGACAGTAGCGCGCGAGGGTCAAAGCCGGAGATCGCTCCGGTCAGGGGGCTTCTGAAGCCGAGCTTGCGGCGCTCCTCATCGAGTACGACTCCCGAACGCCCCGATCGTAATGCCTCCCCGACAGTCTCGACTGTGTTGCCGAGGCAGGAGACGATACCTATTCCGGTAATTGCTACTCTATGCACGGTACCTCGCATGAAAAAAGGGGGTATTGATGAAAAACTGCGGAAGCAGGGAGCTGTTTCGCACCCCGCCGGTTACATGTAGGCGCCGCCGTTCACCGAGATGACCTGCCCGGTTACGTAGGACGCCTTCTCCGAACAAAGGAACGCAACGACCTCCGCGACCTCGGCAGACTTGCCGATACGTCCCATCGGAATCATCGGCAGTATCCGCTCGATCGGGAGACCTTCGGTCATCTCAGTTTCGATGAACCCCGGCGACACGGCATTCACCAGTACCTTCCGCTTGGCGGTTTCGGCGGCCAATGATTTGGTCGCCCCGATCAGGCCCGCTTTCGCCGCGGAGTAGTTCACCTGGCCCGGCATGCCGCTCTGCCCGGAAGTGGAGGCGATGTTGATGATCCTCCCCCCCCTCCTCTTGAGCATACCAACCAAAAGCAGTTTGGTGACCAGAAAAAAACCGTCCAGGTGGACGGAGAGTACATCCTTCCATTCGCTCTCCCCCATCCAGACCATCAGGGTATCCTTGGCAAAACCCGCGTTGTTTACCAGAACGTAGGGGGACTCTTGATCAAGAAGAGGGCCGAGCGTATCCTTCACAGCAGTCGGGTCGGCGACGTCAAAGCACAGAAGCAGGCAGGACCGCCCCAACTCTTCGATCTGTTTGCCGACGGCAGCCGCAGCAGCATGATCGGAACGGTAATTGAGCCAGATATCGTAACCGTCGCGCGCCAGGACCAGGGCAATGGCTGCTCCGATCCCCTTGCTCGCCCCGGTCACCAAAGCTATTCTTTGTTCTTGCATAGTACGTCCTTGATTGAAAGTTATCAGCCGTTTTTAAAGTTTTCAGGACTTTTTTTGGCCACCATAAAATGCAGATCAGCTACATCTTAGAGCATATCTCAGCTATATTTATACAAGTGTTTGTCGGCTGGTGCAAGATTTAATAGGAAGAGTTGCTTCCGTACATAAATAGCATCATCACCACACGGGGAAGTTATTGTATGAATCTCGCGAATACCTGGTTTGAAAGCAGCATCCCCCGTAGTGTCAGGGAAAGCGCACCATCGTTATGGATGAGTAGCCCAAGCCCGATAAGGTCAGCCGTTGCGGAGCCGTAGACAGATTCCAGCGAGCGGCCGAACTCACGCTCAAAAGCGGAAAGCGTTACACCTTCTGCCAGACGCAACCCCAGAAACATATATTCCGCCATGGCATCTCCCTCTGTCAACCGCTGTTCACCGAACCGCGCCGGATGGCCGGACGTCACCCCCTGGCGATACTCTTTCAGGGTATCTGGATTGCTGAAACGGATGCCATGTCCCTCCCGCAGAAAGGAATGAGCCGCAACCCCCAACCCCAGGTAGCCGTCCCTCTTCCAATAACCGCTGTTATGCTGTGACCGGTAACCGGGACGGGCGTAATTGGCAATTTCATAATGCTCAAAACCTGCTTCCGTCAGAAGCTCATCCGCCAATTCAAACATGTCTGCCGAAAGGTCTTCATCCACTAATTCCGGGCTGTCTGCAGGATAGATGCACGCAAAAGGAGTTCCTTCCTCCACGGTCAGGCCGTAGATGGAAATATGCTCCGGGCGGAGCTTGATCGCGTGCTGCAGCTCAGAGCGCCACTGGTGGAGATTCTGGCCGGGAAGCGAGTGAATCAAATCGATGCTGACGTTACTGAAACCCGCGTCTCGTGCATCCCGAAAAGCCTGACGGGACTGTTCAGCCGTATGAATACGACCCAGACACTCCAGAAAACGATCATCAAATGATTGAACCCCCAGAGAAATCCGGTTGAAACCCGCGGCTCGGAACGCCTTCAGGGAAAGGCCATCAACGGTACCCGGGTTTGCCTCCAGGGTTATTTCTGCATCTGCCGAGATGCCTGTCCGTTCGGCAATTCCCCCCAGCAGTCGGGCCAGTTGCGATGGTTGGAGCAGCGACGGAGTACCTCCGCCGAAATAGACCGAGGCAACCGGCCGGTCACCGGAGGGATGGAGCTGCAACTCTCGCATGAGGAGCTCCGGGTACTCTTCGAGCTCATTCTCCTGGGGCTCGGTGGAGACAAAGGCACAGTACTGGCATTTTGCAACGCAGAACGGCACGTGAACGTAGAGTCGGTTAAACATGTCTGCTCCTGTTTTTTTTGAGTGCTGAGCGAACGGAGATATGATAGTATCACCCTGGTAAGTTGGTAAATACAAAAAAGGGGAATTTATGAAGAAGAACCTTATACTGTCACTTTCCTGTGTAATTGCACTCTCTACCGTATCGTTTGCGTTGGCCATGCCCGAAAAAGCCGCATCTGCCGCCGGAAAAACTTCTCAAGCCGGAGCCGAGCCTCTTTCCGGCAAAGTCCTGCAGACAATGGATAGCGGCGGATATACCTATATGTATATCGAGAAGAAAAACGGAGAAAAAGTCTGGGTCGCGTCTCCGGCAACTCCTGTTACGGTCGGTTCCCAAGTGACCTTCAAGGGTGGTATGGAGATGGCGGATTTTGAAAGCAAGAGTCTCAAGCGGAAATTCGACAAGATTGTTTTTGCCGATTCTGCCGTGTCTGACACTCCTGCCAAGTCCGCTCCGGCTGCCTCAACAAAAGACAGTGGCAAGAGCGCATCCGGCGGCAGCAAGGCGGCCGCGTCGAAAAAGGATGCAAAAATAACCGTATCAAAGGCTACCGGAGCAAATGCATATACCGTCCAGGAGATATTTGCCAACAGTGCCAAGCTGAACAAGAAGAAAGTCGTCGTGAGAGGCAAAGTTGTCAAAGTTTCTGCCGGGATCATGGGTAAAAACTGGATTCATATTCAGGATGGAACCGGCAATCAGGCCAAAAAGAACCATAACCTTGTCTGCACTTCAAAAGATATGGCCGATGTGGATGACGTTGTGACGGTGAGCGGAGTCCTTGCCAAGGACAAAGATTTTGGCGGCGGATACAAGTACACCGCCATTGTAGAAGAGGCCACGATCAAAAAATAATGATATCAATAGATGCAGGAATGCCTGCCATGATTAGGTGTTGTTAAGGGAGTGTTCACGTTATGAAGAAGATATTGTTGTTGGCGGTTCTCCTATCCAACACCATGGTTTATTCGGCCGTCTTTGCAGCCGCCCCTAAGGGTTCCGGCCCTGAAGTCATCAACCTTAAAACGGGTTTGGTGCCGTTCCCCCACTGGAAACACCAAATTTCTAACAATAGCGAATGTTTCAATTGTCACAAGGCTGAAGGTGGAAAAATTGGAGACTGGGGGAAAGAGACTGCTCACGATCTCTGCATTTCATGCCATGACTTGAATGAAAAAGGGCCTGTCGAGTGCAAGCAATGTCACAAGTAAAGGTTGCACCAACTGCCTGCACGTAATAATTCACTTCTGGAAACTTTGCACGGGCGCCGGCATCAAAGGCTGACGCCCGTTTTTTTGCCTGGCGCAGCGGGTAAACCGGTCCTGCTGATCACACCCTGCTCGATTATTTGCTCCCACCAAGTCCTGCCAGATTGAAATTCACCGTATATGATTGGTTCCCGGGGCGCTGGTGAATTGCAAGGTTCACACTCCAGCATTTATGCCGATATTCGGCAGCATACAATGACTCAAGAAAAGCACTGCGGTCAAACGAGTAGCGGGCGGTATATGAAAGGTTCAGGGGTCTGAACAGCTTTGTTGAGAGTCTCCCCTCGAAATATTCAACCTCGTTGCGGGCCATCTGGTAACCGGCACCGATCGAGTTTCCCTGCCGGTCGTCAAAATCAATCCCGGCTACAGCCGTTGACAGATGATTTTCGTAGAGGTTATAGCGGGAATCAAATGTGACCCGCAGCACTTTGGTAAGCCACGTATAAGATTCCAATGTCAGATCACTCCATGATCGTTGATCCTCCACCAGTGTCAGCAGGTCACGCCGTCCCCCGTCAATCGCATAATCAGCGCTCAGCTTGATTCGTGAAATGTCTCGATATTCACTGGTGTCACCAGAAACAAACTTCCCGTTAATCAAGCTGGTAACCGACAGCGAAATCATATTCCGGTGGATCATGCGGTCAGTGTAGTCATAGAACGGAAGGCGCTGCTGATCGCTCTCCGGTACGAGAGTGTAGCGTAATTCAGGGATGATCTCGTGCCTGATTTTTTTTAGCAGATTTAAATCGACGTCGTAGATTCGAGCCAGCGATGTTGACAGACGTACACCTGCTTCCGGCAGCAGATCTCCGGCACTTGCCTGAACTCCGCTGCTGCTGTCCCGCTTCTCTGTGGCATAGCCTCTGATATGTGCCCCGACAAACAGTGACGTCTGAAGATACCTGTTCTGGAACGGGAGCATGGTGACCCGTGGAAAGAGATAGAGACGCTGACCACGGGGAGCGGATTCGCGATAGAGATTGTCCGCAGAACCGTCAAGATCAAAATAGAGCGGCAGTGAGAAGATGGCCTGACGAACTGCTGCCACGCCGAGTGACGGCAGAGTCTGAAGTGTTGCCCGGTTATTGGCGGCATAAAGATCTTCGTTATAGCGCAGATAGGAGGTCACAGCATAATTCTGCCATGTTTTCACTGCGTTGATTGTTGTATCGATTGATTGACGATTGTAATCGCCGCTTTTTTCGCCGAAATCACTCAAAAAAGTCCGGTCGCTGGTGAGATTAACGGCCATGCGCAGATTTGCGTCAGGTGAAAAAATTTCTTTATGCTGCTGGGACAGTTGCCAGCGCCACCGCTCTTCAACTTGGTCGTAGATTGAATATGCACTGATAAACCCTTCACTCCCGCGTGTTCGTATATAGCGATAATCAACTCCGGTTCCTACGCCGCGACGCGACATTATATCCAGATCCAGCTGGAGATCCTGGCTTGGTGAAATCACCCAGTAAACCGGGATGTCGAGCTGCACTCCTCTGCTTTTCGAGTAACCGAAGCGTGGAAAAAGAAGACCGGATCGTTTTTCCAGCACAACCGGAAAAGCGATCCAGGGAAGATAGAGTACCGGAATATTCTTTACATAGAAGACGACATTACGTCCCGTGGCATACCCCAGCAGGTTGACCTTGAGTTTGTCTGCACCGAACTTCCAGCTTGGATCAGGGATGTCGCAGGTGGTCATTTCCGAGGACGTCGCACTGAACTGGCTTTCGTTTATCCGGGTAAGTTTTTCAGCGGTGATCGTCATGCCGTTGTCGGGGACCGTAAGCACCGTCGTATCCATTTCGGCCCGGCCGGTATCCATATTCAGGACCAGCGTTTCACCCCTCAGGGTAGCAGTGCCTTTTGACAGGACAACCGAACCGGTTGCATGCAATATATGAGTCATTGTTGCATATGTAACCTTATCGGCAACCAGATTCTGACCCTCCCAGAGTACGACCACATTTCCTTCAGCAGTATAAACCCCATCCGACTGGTTTTGGCTCATGCGGTCGGCGTTGATACGAATGTTTTCATCGGAAACGGGCGGCGCGGCAGCCCAGGCGGATGGCACCCAGCAGCAGAGAAGGCAGGACAAAAGTAGATAATGGATAAGCATCATTGAAACAATCAGCCTCTGATCCCGGTATAATTTACCTGTTCAAGCCATGCCTTGACTTCACCCACCACAAAGAGCGAACCGCATACCAGAACAAGATCCGTATCGGAGGCCTGGCTGCGGGCTTTGCTGATCCCGGCCACTACAGAGCCGCATGGCTGGGAGGCGATCCCCTGACGGTGAAAAAAACGGGAGAGTTCTTCATCCTGCAGGGCTCGTTCGACAGCGGGAGTTACCGTATATACAGCGTCAACAAGCGGCAGCAGAGGCTCATATATCCGCTCGACATCCTTGTCATCGCAGACCCCGGTCACCAGCAGCAGCCGTGAATAGTGATACTCCCCCAGCGCTTCCGCCAGAGCAGATGCACCGGCAGGATTGTGCGCCCCATCAAGCAGCAGCCGCGGGGTGCCGGGTACCAGTTCCATTCTCCCCGGCCAATACGCCGTGACGACACCTTTTATGAATGCTGCAGGGGCGATATTCATTCCGCCGGCTTCAAGAGCCTCGGCCGCTGCAAGCGCAACAGCGGCATTTACGGATTGATAGCGCCCGGCCATGCCCGGCGTGAGCCGGGTCAACGTCCTATTCATGCCACGGTAATCGAAGGAGCCGTCGCTGTTCCAACTGGCCGAAAAATCTTTGCCGAGCGTCCTCAGGGTACAGTTCCCGGCGCGGCTCTGCTCTTCAATTGCCAGGCGCACTGCAGCAGGCTGTTCAGCACTGATAACGAGCGTGCCGGGCTTCATGATTCCGGCCTTCTCCCGGGCAATCTCCTCGAAGGTTGCACCAAGATATTCGGTATGGTCGAGGTCAATCGGGGTAAGTATGGTCATCTCGCCGTCAAAAGCGGCTGTCGCATCCGAACGCCCCCCCATTCCCGCTTCCATGACCGCCATCTCAACGCGCTCCTCGCTGAAAATGAGTGCTGCCAGAGCTGTTGTTATCTCAAAAAAAGTCGCTTCTTCAGGAGCGGCCTCCAGCACGACATCCAGCCTGCTCGCCAGTTTCTCGGCGGAATATTCTGTGCCGTTTATTCTGAAACGCTCAGTGAAACGAACCAGGTGAGGGGAACTGAACTGGGCAACGGTGTGCCCCGCGTGGAGGAGAATGGAGGAAAGAAAGGCCGACGTGGAGCCTTTGCCGTTTGTGCCGGCGACGTGAACCGTGCGAAACTGTTTTTCGGGATTGCCCAGACGTCCGAGCAGCTTGCCGACCCGGTCGACGCCCGGCCGTATGCCAAAGCGCCGCCGGGCGTAAAGCCTTTCCAGCACGTCTGAAAGAGGCATGTCAGGCAGCAGGACGATGCAGCATTTTCAGTATTGAAGCCAGTTTTGAGCGCATTTCAGTACGAGGGATGATCGCATCGACCATGCCGTGATCCAGCAGATATTCAGCCCGTTGAAAACCTTCCGGCAGTTTTTGACGGATAGTCTGTTCGATGACACGCGGGCCGGCAAAACCGATCAGAGCTTTCGGTTCGGCGATATTGACATCTCCCAGCATGGCAAAGCTGGCGGTAACGCCACCGGTAGTAGGATCGGTCAGCAGCGACACGAACGGGATACCGGCACTTTTGAGTTTTGCCAGGGCAGCTGACGTCTTGGCCATCTGCATCAGGGAGAGGATGCTCTCCTGCATGCGAGCCCCTCCGGAAGCGGAGATGATAATCACCGGCTGACGTTTCTGCAGGGCGCGTTCGATAGAGCGGGTAATCTTTTCGCCTACCACGCTTCCCATGCTCCCCCCCATGAAGGAAAAATCAAAACAGGAAACCTGTACCGGCAGCTCTTCGATAGCCCCTTCGACACAGATTACCGCATCCTTTGACCCACCCTTTGCCAGCGCTGCATCGATACGTTCCTGATAGCTTTTGGCGTCTTTGAATTCAAGGAAATCGACCGAGGTCACATCGGCATCATATTCCTGCCAGACTCCTCCATCAAGCAGGGCTTCCAGGCGCTTGCGTGCAGATATACGGTAATGGTGACCGCACTTCGGGCAGACCTGCAGATTGGCTTCGACATCCTTGCTTAACAGTGTTTCGGAGCATCCCGGACACATGACCCACATGCCATCGGGAAACGTGACTTTCTTGCCGCCCGATTTTTCTATGCCGACTCTTTCTTTTGTAAACCAGCTCATAGGTAACCTCGCATCCTTCGTAAGACTAAAAATAGGTAAGAACAAATAAAATCAGAATCGGGAAGCGCTGTCAAGCGTATCCACAAACTTCACAGTGCTTGTTTCATATCCCTGACAAAGCGGCGCAGCTGCTGCTTCAACTGCTCTCCGCCGTACTGTTCGAAAAGTTTGACAATGGCACTGCCGACGACGACCCCGTCTGCCAGACGTCCAACCTCTGCGGCCTGTGACGGAGTGGATATCCCGAACCCGGCCATGACCGGAAGCGAAACAGCCTGCTTCACTCGGAGCAGCTCCTCTGCCAGTGTCCCCGAAACAGAGCTCCTGGCTCCCGTTACCCCGGTTACCGTCACATAATACACAAAACCGCTCCCAAGCTGGTTTACGGCAGATATGCGAGCGGCATCCGAGGTCGGTGTAAGAAGGAAGATCACATCCAGCCCGTATCGCCGTGCCGGGACGGTCAGCTCACGCGATTCTTCCGGCGGCATATCGACCAGAAGGACGCCGTCGACTCCGGATTCTGCCGCATCCCGGCAGAAGCTGTCGTACCCGTATGCATGAACAGGATTAAGATATCCCATCAAAATAATTGGAATCCCGGAGCGGCTGCGAACCTTTTTTACAACCTCCAGAATGCCATGAAGGGTCGTTCCGGCGGCCAGAGCTCTCTCCGAGGAGAGCTGAATTGTCGGTCCGTCGGCCATCGGGTCTGAAAAAGGAACCCCGAGCTCAATGACATCAGCTCCGGCCTCCTCAAGTAGATAGATCATTTCTTCGGTTGCTGCCAGATCCGGGTCACCAGCGGTGATAAATGTCACCAAAGCCCTGGATTGCCCTGTTTGAAGCGTGCTGAAGCGTGCTGAAAGTCTGCTCATGTCATTATCACGTAAGCCGGTCATATCTTGAAACCGGTCATCTCCTTCTCAAGCAGATCAATCTGATGCGTCAAATCGGCAACTGCGGCATTCATGACCTTTGTTGCATGACTGTTTGCAACCGTTGCCCCTTCTATGCTGTTAACCGATTTTGAAATCAAGGCGCTGCTGTCCACCTGTGAACGACACGCATCGCGAATCTGATCCACCATGGCGGTAACATCTTCCGCAGACCGGGCGATCATATTACTTGCCTTACTCTGTTCGCGGGTCGATGTACGAACATGAATAGTGAGGTCCTTCATGCGCTCGACCGCTGCGGAAATCATATCGGTCCCTTGAGAGTGTTCACGTGAAGAACTGGCGATGTTCCCAACCATGTCTTCAACACGTTCCATCGCTTCCCGGATACTCTGGCTTCCCCGCGCCTGTTCAACAGTTGCCTTGGCGATCTCGCTCACCTGGATTCCCGCACGCTGTACACCGGTGACGATCTTTTCAAGTGCAGTACCGGAACGCTGCGACAGTATTTCACCCGCGGCAACACTCTCCTCGGTCTGGCTGATCGCATCGACCGCGAGACGAGCCTCTTCCTGAACACCCTTGATGACCGCCGCAATTTCCCGGGTGGAGCTGCTGGTACGCTCGGCCAGTTCCCGAATCTCGTCGGCAACCACGGCAAATCCCTTGCCATGCTCACCGGCCTGTGCTGCTATGATCGCTGCATTGAGCGCCAGAAGATTGGTCTGCTCCGCAACTTCATCAATAACGGAAAGAATGACCCCGATATCGTTTATCCGCAGCGAAAGTGTTTCAACAACCTCCGAGGTTATCTGTGATGAGGCTCTGATCGCCTGCATGCCCGCAATCGCTTCAAGAACGGCGTTTTTACCGATTTCAGCGTCACTTCTGACTGTTTCAGAAATTGCTGCCGTATCCAGGGCATTTTTTTCCACCTGCTTGATCGTTGCGTCCATCTCGGCAATTGATGAAGCCGTCGTAGTTGATGCGTCCAGCAAATTGACAATGCTTGTGCCGATCTCTCTGATTGAAGAGGCCATTTCCGTAATGGAGGAACTGACCTCTTCAACGGCCTCTCCCAGTTTTTCAGCACTCATCGCAATCTCTTCAATGGTCGCGGCCATCTCAAGAGACGAGGCGGATGTCTCCGTGGCAGATTCCGAGAGCGAACCAATCCCTTCATATACTTCATGAACTGATTTGTTGATTTGCGTAACAGCCTGCGAAGTTTCCAGAACTGATTTTTCCTGCATCTGCGCGGAATGCACAACCTGGCGTGCAGCATTTTCGAGATTGTTATCGATGGAGGTGAGCACTTCAGAGGCGGAACCGATGCGCGAAACCACGCTATGAAGATTTTCTGCCATGATGTTCATCGCATGTGCCAGATCGGCAGCCTCTCCGCCGCCACGTACTTCAAGTCGGGCATCCAGTCTGCCGCCGGCCATTGCTTTGGCGAAATCGACACAGCTTTTGAGCGGCCTGGTTATCGAGATCGTAATAAAATATGAAAACAGGGCGATCAGGCCGATAACAACGATCGTAACGGCGGCAGCCCCGGCAATTTTTATTCTGATACTTGCGGCAACCTGTTGCTCGGTGGAACTGACATCTTCCCGGATACGATCAACCATCTGTACAACGGCCTTGCTGAACGTACTGAATCGCTCCGCCTGGATTCCGGTCATGAGATAGCGGGCTTTACGCACATCTCCTTTGGCAGCGGCCGGCAGCACCTCATCCAGCAGCGTTTTCCGGTATTCATTCCAGATGGTGTTTGCCTTGTTAATGGCAGTATGTTTTCCAGGCGATTCGACCGACTCAAGTGCAATTCCGAAATTGAGTTCAATGTCATTTGTGAGATTTCTTATAGCGGCAATTTTTGCTTCGGCAGTCGTTGGATCCGCTTCAAGCATGAAATTCTGCATTTCACTGTGGATCTGGAAAAGGTCTGATTTTAGAAGGGCAATGCTTTCAAGAGCATCCTTGTCTTTTTGAATATATCGGTAGGCTGTGCCGCCAATTCTGACTTCATTCATCATAAAAAGGCTGATGGCGCTGACCAGCAGGATACCAACAAACGCAGCCGCAGAGAGAAGTACCATCTTGGTGCGAAGGGTGAGGCCGGTCGAACTGATGGAAGACGTCCCTCTCTCCACAAAAAACTCCTATCCGGAAAAGATGCCAAGAACAAAAAAGCCGCCCGACTATAGCAGAGCGGCTACTTTCATATCAAGAAAAAACACCCTGTCAACGGATCCTCAATGCCTGGTCTGCAAGGGCAAGTTTGTCGCTCTGGACGTTGAGTTCCGCCAGCATCTCCCTCCGAATGGTTCGGATTTTCTTCATATATGCAGTTGCCTGCGGCCCCTGTCCACAATAATACTTTTTGGCACGTTCAAGGTCTCCATGAGCCATGTCAAGTTTGGTATAGAGCTCACAGACCGCGGCTTCGGCGCATTTACCATCGTCACGCATATCGTTGGACGAATAGCCGTGGCTTCTGGCACGGATCGGCATGAGCTGCCAGACTCCAAGAGCCCCTTGTGACGAAACCGCCCGCGCGGAAAGCCGGTGGCCGCCGGTTTCAGCCAGTGCAATCTCTGCTAGGTCAAACGGCATGAAAACAGTGCCTGCTGTTTTTTCAAAACAGATCGCCGCCAACTGACGCGCTCGTTCGGGTGACGTTCTGCGGGAGAATGCCAACTCAATAACTGCCTGTTGTTTTTTTCGCTGGATGCGGGAGATGCTGGTGCTGCCAAGGATGGATGGTTCGGTGGACAGAGATGTGGTCGACTGGTTTTCAGCCAGTTTGAACGGTGCATTTTCGCACGCTGTCAATAATAACAGGCATGTCAGATAGATAAGTTTTTTTCGCATAATAATAGAGTAGGGAAGTGGTATCGGCTTTGCCGGAGCGGCGTCGTTGCCCTTTGACTGCGAGGGCGTATCTCCGGCGGAATGCTCCTTTCTGAGTTATTTTGTCCCAGATACTCCAAAATCCCGATCTGCGGGACTTTAGTGTTTCTGTTCAAGATGGGTGGACAGTATAGTGTTGATTGGTAAGTGTCAACTTAATTCTGTATAAAGTCAATAAAATCAGATGGTTGACCGGCTATTTTCCTGCGGACAGCTCTTTGAGGGTTACTCCCTCCAGTACGCCGCGAACTCCACCTTGAACCCGCTTCCATACCGGATGAACATTACAGAAATCGGAGCGTCCACAATCCGAAGGCGTAACAACGCACCGGTTCGGAATTATCGGCCCTTCAACCGCTTCAACGACCTCCAGCAGGGTAATGTTTTCAGGGGCGCGACCCAGCATAAAACCGCCGCCGGTACCGCGGAACGACTTGACCAGACCCATTTTGCTGAACTGCTGGAATATCTTGGCAAGAAACGTGGGGGGTACATCTACTGCCGCTGCGATATCACTCAGCAAGCAGACTTTGTCAATCGGTTTTCCCGCCAGATAAACGATGCCCCTGATTGCATATTCACCTTTACGTGTTAGTTCCATCATGCGAACTCCTCGCCCTCACAAACAGGATACGTGTGTTAAAGAAGACATTTTCTTCAAGCCCCAATAAACGGCATTAAGTCGTTCACGAAATCGTTTCTGCAAAAAAGCGCGAAAATGATTTCTATCGTGCTAAAATAACAGAAAACAACCTCTAACGCACTAAAAAGACTTTTTCTATCTTTTTAGGAGTTTCGCCGGAACTTGTCAACAGTATTTATCGTGCTGTTTATGCTGCCTGACCAGGCAGCCCATCCTCGATCCTGACCTTTTTCTTGCCGAAGATCAAAGCCACCCAGATGCTGATCTCGTACATCAAATACATCGGGATCATAATGACGAACATGGTGATCAGATCGGCATGAAATGCGGCAACAATTGAACTGGCAAGGAGGGCGTATTTACGTTTTGGTGCCAGAAACTGGTAGCTCACGATGCCGAACCGGGCCAGGATAAGGGTCAATACCGGCAGTTCGAAGATCAGGCCGAAGATCAGGATCAGCCGCAGGCAAAAATTAACGTAGGCGCTGATGTTGAACCAGCTTTGCAGCCCTTCGGCTTCATACGACAGAGAGAAATTGATAATGACCGGCCAGATAATGATCAGGAAAAACATGGCGCCGACACAGAAAGTCACTGTGGCGGCCGTGACAAAGGGAACCACCATCCTTCGTTCGCGCCGGGTCAGGCCGGGTGCTATGAACAGCCAGACCTGATAGAAAACGATCGGCAGAACCATGACAAAACCGGCCAGCATCGAAATCTTGCACTGGATGAAAAACGGTTCCAGAGGGGCGCTGTAGTTGAGGGGGCGTTGTTTCTGGGGGGCGTTGATCTCCTGATCCAGTTTGTAGTGGGCGTACATCGAAGGGGCAAGCTCTTTGACTTTGAGATAGACGTCCTTCTTGATGTCGGTCAGATAGGTCTTGCCGGTCAACGGTTTTTCGATGAATCTGAGAAGATCGCTGGAGAAGTTCCAGGCCACGCCCATTCCGACCACGACAGCGATAACGATGACGACCAACCGCTTGCGCAATTCAACGAGATGCTCAATAAAGGGGATTACTTTTTCTTCGCTCATGCGGTCTTCCTATCACAGTGGCGTGCTTGCTGGCAACATGAAACGCTTTCAAAGCGCCAAATGCCTTCGTCATGGTGGCGATACGGTCTGCCGCCCGGCGGGGTTCATCCGGCTTTCCGGCAGAGGTGCATCCGGTCGATTCAGATGTTCCTGCTGTCGTATGCCCAGTGCAAAAGCGCCTGTCGCTGTTTTCTCCGGCAGAGCAGATGTCCCTCCGGGCAGTTCTTCCTCAGTTGGGCTATATGCCGTGTCATCGCTTTCCACCTCCTGATCTGCCGTTCGTCATCGCCGCTCCGCCTCCCCATGTAATACCGGCAGTACCACTGGAACCACCCTCTCGGGTCATCGGTATGGATCCACCCCATTTCCCGCCAGTATGCCAGCGGTTTTGAGGCGTTGACTCCGAAGTAGTTCAGTTCGGGAACATGGCGCTCGTGGCAGAGCCTGGCGTTGGTAAACCACTCTTGCGGGAACTCGGCGCTGCAGTCGGTCATGTATTTCCCGCCGAACACGCCCATTTCGAGCATCTCCCGCGGGGTCAATTCAGGCCTGAAGTCGGGATGGAATTCTCCTCCCACCGGCTCCGTCAGGAAATAGACGTAATTCTTCTGCATCATGTCGTTGACGCATATGCGTATTTTCTTCATAGGGATTATTCCGTGTTGACCCTCTCTCGACGTGGTCAGTAATGTTTTGCCGATGAATTTCATTGTTGTGCCCATAGCTTCCTGATGGCTTGCCAATGGACGCTAAACGCTGAATGGAATCTTGGAGGCCATCATCTTCCTCCGGTCAATCTTGTGCCCGTCGACAATGAACGTTCCGTCGCCAACAGCGTGAACCGTTCGCTTCTCTTTGCGTGCGGTATCGATGTGCGCGGCAACCGCCTCTAACACGACGATGTTGTACTTCTTAACGATGTCGATGACCTTGCACTCTATGTTGGCGAGGCACTCCTTGATCAAGGGCGGCCTGACGACTTTGCCCTGCACAGGCGTAAGCTTGAACTTTGCAAACTTGTCTGTGTCTGTCCCAGAGCACGTCCCTATACCGACCACCGTATCGAGCATGTCAACCGTGGGAATGGCAATGGCGCACTCCTTATTCTTTCTCAGTGCCACGAAAGAGTGATTCCATTCACCCGTTGTAATGGCAAATACCGGGGTGAAATCCAACACCATCGTCCAGGAGATGGTCATGATGTTGTCTTTCTGCCCATCATGGGTCGTCACGAGGACAACAGGCCCGGATTCCATCAGGGTAAAGACCTTGCTCAGCATCAACTTTCGCATGAGAGCACCTCGTGATATTCCTTTGTCAGATGGTTAAGCCAAAAAGAGGTCGCGTACCAACTCGACAATTGCCAGAAATTGAAACGCGCCCCTTTTTGTTGCTCACTTCATTTGCCCGGTATTTCAGTTGGCGTACATAAGAACGTCCGCTGCCCAATAAATGACGATGTACAGGAGCCCGGCAACAACAAGTTCCCGTGTGCCGCGTTCGCGTTTCCCGGTGGTCGGATAGACGCGACCCTTTTTTGTCCGACTACACTCTGTCACGGTTTTATTTATTCTGCCAACATGACCCGCCGGAGCTCTGTTTCCAGCACGGTCATGCCGTATGGTTTGCGGATGAAGCCGGAAGGGGCTTGACCAGTGAAACGGTCACTCAGTTCGTCCTTGTTGAAACCACTGGAGAGGATCAGCTTGACATTAGGACTGATGCTGTAGATTTCGTTCATCGCTGCTATACCGTCCATATTCGGCATGGTCAGGTCCAGCAGGACGACATCGATCTCTTCGGCATGTTCACGGAATTGGGAAACCGCCTCAATGCCGTCACGGGCGGTAATCACCGAGAAGCCACACAGTTCGACCATTTTCTTACATGTCCGCAGAACGTTCTTTTCATCATCCACCACCAGTGCCACACCGGAAAGAGCCTTTTCTGCCGCAGTGCTGTTTTCAGCCGGGGGTGTTCTATCTTGCTGTAACATGTTCGGCAGCGTCGCTTCGGAGGCGGGAAATAATGTTCTGAAGGTTGTACCCTTGCCCGGTGCACTCTGAACAAACAAGGCACCGTCGTGCGACTTCATGATCCCCATAACGGCCGACATTCCTAACCCGCGCCCGGTAAATTTTGTCGTAAAGAAAGGATCGAAGAGGCGTTTCATGGTCTCCGCACTCATACCGCAGCCGGTATCGCTGATCTCCAGAAACACGTAGCGTCCCGGTTCCGGTTTCTTGTCAAGCAGGCTGGCGGCCAGGCAGGCTTGATCGCAGTTTTGGATGCCGGTAGTAAGCCTGATAATGCTCGGTTGTTTCTCAATGGATTCTGCAGCATTGGTCAGCAGATTCATGATCACTTGCTGAATTTGAGCTTCATCCGCCAATATCTTTGGCGATTCCTGTGAGAGGGATAGTTCCAGCGATATTGCGGAACCGACTGTTGTTTTCAGCATGTCGGCATTTACCCTGACCAATTCATTCAGGTCAAGATCCTTTTTGGCAAGAAATCCCTTACCAACATATGCCAGCATCAGACTGGTAAGATGAACTGCAGCCTGGCCAGAGTTCAAGGCACGGGTGATATATTTATGCGGGTCAGAGTTCTGAGGAAGAGTTCGTGCAGCCAGTTCCATATTGCCAAGAATCGACTGCAGCAGGTTGTTGAAGTCGTGGGCGATGCCGCCCGCCATTATGCCAAGGCTCTCCAGTTTCTGTGCCTGCAGGAATTGCTGCTCCAGTTGTAGCCGTTCTTCTTCGGCACGTTTGCGCTCGGTGATGTCGTCAAACATTACGAAAACTTTGTCCGAGACCGGTATGCCAAAGATGAGTGTCGTCTTAACCGTGCCGTCCTTGCAGGTGACCCGGTACTCGCTGCGTTCGATTTCGCTCTTTTCAGCAATTGCTTTTCCGACCAGCCCCATCCATTGAGCGAACACTTCGGCACGGTAGGATTCATCGGGATATGCCTGTGCCCACCATCGCTCCATATTTGGAATGTCGTCCGGGGAATACCCGAATGTTTCAATGGCCCGGCGATTGATTTGCTCTATAGTTCCATCCATACTAACTATAGCCATCGAGATGGGACTCAGTTCGATTATTTCTGCAAGAAGATCTTTGCCTTCCTGAAGCGCCTTTTCACCCTTTTTGCGCTCAGTAATGTCCTTTGAAATGCAGATAACAGAAGCCACTGCTCCGCCGATGCCTGATATCGGCTTGACCGTTGTCACATAAAAGCGATCACCGTCCGGTCTTGGTACGCGCACTTCGATGATCCTGGTCTGCCCATTTTCAAAAACCCACTTGACCAACGCAAAGCGTTTGTCCGCTTCATCTCTGGAGAAGACGTCCCATATTTTCTTGCCAATGATGTTGACACGTTCTCGACCGACACCGTTTGCAAATGCCTGATTCACATAACGGTATCGACCATCGGGGTAAAAGGCAAAAATCGGGTCACTCGACTCATCAAGCAGCTGTCGATATTCATTTTTTATCAACTGCAACTCTTGCAGTTCACGGATCAACTCGATCTTGGTGGTGCGTTGACTCAGTTTGAATTTCACGAAAACAGCCTCTTGTCAGTATTACCTCCACCAGTTGAATCTTCCGCAAGAAGTGGAAAACCTGCAACTATAAATAAAATTATGCCTGATTGCAAATACCTGAACGTATTAATGAATTCAATTCCCATAATTTCTCCTTTTATGATTTAACTCGTTAATCACCGGTTAGAGCCGGGTTTATATATGTATAAGCAAGCTTATAGTACTATAAACAAGTTTATGAATCGCACCTTATTTACTAGACACTCGTAAAGAAACGAAAAAACCACTCATCGGCGCTCTGCCGACGTGAGTGGTTTCGTCTCCTTCCCGATAGCTGTATCCCTCGCATTTACAATCCCTTGAAAAAGGAACATCCATTAATAAAAAAATAAATTTTGTATACGTGTCAACCGGCATAAAAGCAACAGAAAATCAGGAGCTTTGTTAATCAGGCTGGTGCGTCGGTCAGTTCCACAATTCGGGCAAACCGAAACCAAAAAACGTTTCACGCGACGACGCACCGCCGCGACGTTTTAAACTTTGAACCAAATCTTTTGGATTTTTTTTCGTGGCGTCGTGGCGTCGTGGCGTCGTGGCGTCGTCGCGTGAACATTGTCTTTTTGGACTTACATTCATAAGGAAACCAAACCCGTTTAGCGCCGCTTCCTGGGCCCACCTTTCCCTTTGCCTGCCGCGCCGCCTTTGCCGCTCCTGCCCGCCTGCTCCTGTTTTTCACCCCGCGGCTGCAGGCCGGTCAGCCGCTTGCCCCGCAGCGGAATGCGCGGATATTCTGCCGAGCCGCCCTTTCCGGCATCTGTTCGGGGGAGTGAGGTGGAGGCGGTGTGTGTCGTCAGTACAAACTCGATACGCCTGGTGGCCGGAGAAACCGAAACCACGGTGACACGTGCCGCATCGCCGATCCGGAAGACCGTTCCGGTGCGCCGTCCGATCAGGGAGTGCTGCTTCTCGGCATGGCTGTAAGTGTCATCGGTCAGGGTCGAGATGTGGACCAGCCCCTCGACGAAAAGCTCTTCAAGCTCCACGAAGAAGCCGAAGCCGGTCACCCCGGTGATGTAGCCGTCAAACTGATCCCCAACATGCTGCTGCATGTACTGGAGTTTCTTCATCTCCACCACGTCCCGCTCGGCCTCCATTGCGACCCGCTCGCGCTTGCTGGTATGCTCGGCGACCTCACCCAGTCGTTCGGTGGCAATCGCAAGCTGCCTGGCTGCGCGTTTTCCCCCCTCCCGGCCTCCCGCCGCCGGGGGGAGGGGTTTGACTCCCTCAGCCGTCAATGGGAGGGGGGAGATGGAGAGCGCCGCCTTCAATATCCGGTGCACCACCAGATCCGGATAACGCCTGATGGGGGAGGTGAAGTGGCAGTAGCAGTCCGACGCCAGTCCGAAGTGCCCGACGTTGTCGGCGGCATAACGGGCCTGCTTCATACAGCGGAGCAGTGAGTAGTTGATCATCCGCTCCTCGGGGCGTCCGTCGGCCTGCGCCAGCAGGCGCTGCAGTTCAGACGGCTTGACCTTTTCTTCAACCAGCTTGAATTCGTAGCCGAAACCAAAGACAAATTCCTGGAAAGTCTGCAGTTTGGCCGGGTCCGGATTCTCGTGGACACGATACAGGAAGGGGATGTCGCGGGCGGTGATGGTGCGGGCCACCGCCTCGTTGGCGGCCAGCATGAACTCTTCGATCAACTGGTGGGCCAGGTTCCGTTCGGCGCGGATAATCCCCTCGGTCAGCCCGGTCAGGCCGATGATGATCTCCGGCTCCGGGAGGTCGAAGTCGATGCTCCCCCGTTTTTTGCGCATCTCCATCAGGATCAGGGCCAGCTCCTTCATCTCCAGCAGCATCGGCGATACCGGCCGGTACTTGTCGGCCAGCTCAACGTCGCCGTCGACAATGATCTGCTTCACAATCGTGTAGGTCAGGCGCGCAGCACTCTGTATGACGCTGGGATAGAAGGAGGACTCCAGCATCGTTCCGCTGCGATCAAAGAGCATTTCGGCCGTCATCGTCAGGCGGTCAACGTGCGGGTTGAGCGAGCAGATGCCGTTCGAGAGCCGCTCCGGCAGCATCGGGATGCAGCGGTCCGGGAAGTAGACCGAGGTTCCGCGCAGGTACGCTTCCCGGTCCAGCGGGCTGTCTTTTATCACATAGTGGGAAACGTCGGCGATCGAGACCCAGAGCCGGAAATTGTTCCCATCGCGGCGCAGGGAGACGGCGTCGTCGAAGTCGCGGGCGGTCTCGCCGTCGATGGTTACGGTCGGCATTGAGCGCAGATCCACCCGCCCCTGGAGGTCACTCTTTGATACGCTTTCTGCAATCCCTTCGGCCTCGGCCAGCGCGTCCGGGCCAAAGATGTGCGGCAGGTCGAAGCGCCGAATGACCGACTGTACCTCCACCTCCGGATCATCCGGCCACCCCAGGACCTCGACGATCTTACCTTCGGCGGGGCGGCCACCGGTCGGATACGACGTCAATTCTGCCACGACCTGATGGCCGTCTTCCGCCAGAGCACGCCCTCCGGCCGGAATCGACACCACCAGATTCAGACGCTGGTCCTCGGGAATGACAATCGCGCCCCGCCGGGTCTCTTCATAGCGGCCGACGACGCGGCTGGTGGCATGCTCAAGCACCGCCAGGACCCGCCCATCCAGCTTGTTTCCCCCCATGCGGCTCAGGCTGGAACTGGCCTCTACCAGATCACCGTGCATCGACCCCTTCAGAAACTTTGACGGAATAAAGATGTCTTCGCCGCCGTCATCGGGGGTCACGAAACCGTACCCGTCGCGGTGTACCGAGATCCGTCCGCGGGTGGTTTTCATTTTCCCCGGAAGAGTGTAGCTATTCCCCTTCAGCCGGACCAGTTCGCCCTCTTCGGCCATGTCTTCCAGCATGTTTTTCAGCTCACGTTTGACATGACGGCCGCCGAACGCGCGCTCAAGAGCTGCAAAATGAACAGCCCCCTCCTGCTGCTTGAAAAACG
>VFJM01000006.1 GCA_009886055.1 Geobacter sp.
ATTCGTCGTGATGGAGCCAAAGATGATATCTACAATCTGGCGAAGAAGCTTTTCAGATTGAGATTGTTAAGCGAGTGAAAACAGTTCCTGAATAAATGTTCCATTCTGCAAAGGCCGACAGTGTCAGGTCTCCACTTATGACATTGTCACAGGTGGAGACCTGACACCCTTGCCGTCCATGTCTTACTGCGGGTTTGTTTTGTAGTTTTGGTTATTCAGAACACCGGAAAATATTATTGAAATACGGGGAAACCTTTGTGAAAGAAAAGTTGATATACCTTGATGTATGTGCTCTCTGCCGGCCCTTTGATGACCAAAGTTTCGTCAGAGTTCGGATGGAAAGCGATGCAGTGAAGCTCATTCTGCAAAGTACAAGAAAAGGTTTGTTCAATCTCGGACTGTCACCTGTTCATTATCGTGAAATTAATGCATTGCCTGACCTCATTGAGCGAATTGAACTGCTGGGAGTTATCAACAATCTGGGGTTACAGATAACGGCTGATCCTGTTGACACACGACAACGAGCTGAATATTTTATCCAGCTCGGGTTTGGAGTTGCTGACGCAGCTCATGTGGCTTTTGCTGAAGCTGCCAGCGCCAGCTTCATTACTTGTGATGACAAACTGCTAAAAAAATGTCTTAAAGTCGGTCTTTCAATCTGGAACGGTGATCCGTTGCAATTCTGTATCAAGGAGAATCTGAAATGAGAGCTGCAAAATATTTGGATGATGAAGTGGTAATTCAAAAAGGCGTCGAACTCCTTATGAATGGTTTGGGACCTTTGGAAGCGATCCGCTTTCTAAACCTGCCTCGTGAGAAACGGTTGGATAGTGTAAAACAGCACAGACAATGGCAGGCCCAATTGAACAAGGCGCCTTTCTTAGATGATGTTTTTGGCAGATGATGAGGTCTGAGTGAGATAACTAAGAAACTTGTCACGCCCTGCGCAATCAGCAGATTTCCGACTTTCCGCTCTGCAACAAGAGTTTCAACCTTTCGTACTGCGGGTTTGATCTCTAAACAACGGAGGGCCAACATGACAAATTCGTATTGTTATTCCGAGATTGTCATGATAATGCGGCCCAATGATACTTCGACCACAGTATAACGAAGCTGTTTCACGAGCATTGCTGTGTTCTCCGGAAAGCGCTTCGGAGTGGAATTCAAGTTCAACGAAGCACCAAAAGTTACCAGTGCGCTGTCCGATCTCTCTCTTGACCATCTTTGGGTGATCTATCCGGGAATGATGTGCTACCCTGCCCACGAAAAAATCACCATGCTGCCGCTCGCAGAGATTTTCCGGCTGCCTGGGGAAATTGGATAGTGAGGGGCACAGCAATCATAATTACTTCTCATGTTCACAGTCTAAATGTCCAGTTGAGATAGATCACCTGTTCACGCGCGCGCCTGAACCGGTCAACAACGAGTTAGACCAAGAAAGGAAATGCAATTGATAACGAAACGATGGCAAATTTTTTGGCCGCCGGTTTCCGATTTCAAGGATATTCAGCTCACAGTCTGGGTGGGTTGCTTCGCCGCGCTTTTTTATGCTGGCAACTGGGGCTTTATAATGCTCTTTGGAGCAATTTCTGGCATTGCAACGGCAAGCACAGAAGCATTAAGGACAGCTCTTGAAGCTTTGATTCATTTTACAATTGCCGGTTCAATTGGGTGGGGCATCTACAAGAAAAATAAAACTGCGACCATCGCTGGTTTAGTTTTGGCTGTAATTGGTTTTAGCTGGAACTTGGCTATAAAAGGTTTAGTCAATAAGACTTCTATAATTATGATTGTCGACGTATGGGCATTTGCTCAGTCAACACGGGGAATTTTTACTTTTCATAGAATACTCTCAAAGACAGATCAAAGGTCTAACCAGGAAGATGCACCTGACCAAGAACCCGTCAGGTGATCTCCCGCACCGTTAACAAAAAACCAACGACCTGGCGGCATTGGGAAATTGAAGTCTTGAAAAGAAGAAGCCGGAGGGTCAGCCCTTGAAAGCGGAGGGTCAGCCCTTGAAAGTTGAAAACTGAAAATGAAAGTCCCAACAACACCTTTGCACGCTGGCCGGGCGATAAAGCTGCCCGGACGGGACAATGGCGCGACCGTTCGTTTGCGCGTGGACATAAGTAAGCAGCCAGCAACTCCATGATCTGACTTGTACCATAATTATGACTATGCTACTGTGGTCATAATATAATGCCCGAGGTGATTTATGTCGCAAGCTGTTTCAAAATCCCAGTTCAAACCTCATTCGCTTGAGTATTTCCGCAAAATCGAGCAGACCGGTGAGGAGTTGGTCATAACCGATCATGGTCGTCCGGTCCTCAAGGTTGTTCGCTATGTTGCAGATCCGGAGGAGTGTTTCCGGGGTCTGCGCAATACCGTGCTGCACTACGATGCTCCCCTGGAGCCGGTAGGGGTGGAAAGTTGGGAGGCGCTGAAGTGATCGTGCTTGACACTCACACCCTGCTCTGGTGGGTTAATGACCCGACAACCCTGAGCAAGCCTGCAACAAAGGTGATTGATGCTGCTGTGAAGTCAAGGTCGGTACATGTATCCTGTATCAGTTCATGGGAAATAGCCTTGCTCGTGGAGCGCGGACGTTTGCGGCTGGCTCTGGATGTCCGCGACTGGATCTGCCGCTGTGAGGCGCTGCCGTTCCTCTCCTTTGTTCCCGTCAGCAACGCCATTGCCGTTGAATCCGTTCGGCTGCCGGATTTCCCCCACGCCGATCCGGCCGACCGGATCATTGCAGCCACCGCGTTGTCACTCGGAGCGGCGCTGGTGACAAAGGACGATAAACTGCGAAATTATCCGCACGTAAAGACAATCTGGTAACGGCAGATGCCCATGTCCCAACTTTTTTGTAATTGGAAGTGCGAGGTAAAAGAGAAAAAGTAACTAAACTGGAGCCTGTATGTTTAAAGCCATTCTCACTCGTTTCCGTCAGGGGCACCGCACCATGGCGTATCCCGATGCTCCGCAGCCGCTGCCGCCCCGCTTTCGCGGCCTGCCGCTGCTGGACGCTTCACGCTGCGGTGACGGGTGCCGCGCCTGCGCCGAAGCCTGTCCTTATGGTGCTCTTGCTCCCTCCGCACCCCTGACGCTTGATATGGGGAAGTGTCTTTTCTGCGGTGACTGCGCCGCCGCGTGCCCCCATGACGCGGTCACGTTTTCAACCGATGCCCGTCTTGCAAGCCGCAGTCGCGAAGGGCTGACGGTGGCCGCCGGCGAGAAGTATCATCCGGCGGGGGCGCTGGAAGGTGAACTGCTGCGCCTGTTCGGACGATCACTCAAATTGCGGGAGGTCAGCGCCGGTGGCTGCAATGCCTGCGAGGCAGATACCAATGTGCTCTCCACCATCGGCTGGGACCTCGGGCGTTTCGGCATTCAGTTTGTTGCCAGTCCCCGTCATGCCGACGGTCTGTTTGTAACCGGCCCGGTCACTGAAAACATGCGACTGGCGCTGCTTGATACCTATAAGGCAATTCCGGAACCCAAGCTGGTCATCGTCGCCGGTGCCTGTGCGATCAATGGCGGTCCGTTCAAGGATCACGCCGAAGTACATAACGGTGCCGATGGCCTTTTGCCGGTTGACCTGTATATTCCCGGCTGTCCTCCCAGTCCCCTGACGATACTGGACGGGTTGCTGCGACTGGTGGGGAGAGCTCGGGAGTAGGTCTGCGGAAAATCGATACAGCAATAATTCATATTAAGGAGATGAGTATGAGCCAGCAAAAACAGGAAAAATATCTGCATGAGTGGAAAGAACATGAAACATGTGCCGAACATATGCTGCCGATTATCGGCCGTCTGTACCGTGACCATAATATCATTCTGACCCTGTACGGGCGTACTCTGGTGCATAGCACGGTCATCGACATTTTAAAGGCTCATCGCTTTGCCCGAATGATTCTTGATTCCGACCTCAGCGTTATGGAAACCTATCCGCTGCTGGCAGCAATGGATAAACTTGACCTCGCTCCGGGGAGGGTTGATCTCGGCAAATTGACCATTCAGTATCAGAAGCTGGCCGGAACGCTTTCACCGGATGCTTTTATTCAGCAGGAACTTGCTCGTATCAACACCGGGCGGAGCGCCGTGCGTGCGGAACCACAGGATATCGTACTGTATGGTTTTGGACGCATCGGTCGACTGCTGGCCCGCATCCTGATTGAAAAATCCGGGAGCGGAGAAAAGCTGAGGATCAGGGCAGCCGTCGTACGCAAGGGTGGGGCGGATGACCTGCTGAAGAGGGCCAGCCTGCTTCGCCGTGACTCTGTTCATGGCCACTTTAATGGAATTATTACTATCGATGAGGAAGAAAATGCGATCATCGCCAACGGCAACATGATTCGGATCATCTACGCCGATGCTCCGGAAAATGTCGATTACACCCAGTATGGTATCCACGATGCGATTCTGATCGATAATACCGGCAAGTGGCGTGATCGTGACGGACTCGGAAGGCATTTGCTGGCACCCGGAATTGCAAAGGTGATTCTGACCGCCCCCGGTAAGGGGGATATCCCTAATATTGTCGCCGGCATCAACAATAACCTGATTACCGAACAGGAGCGGATATTCTCCGCCGCGAGCTGCACCACCAATGCGGTCGTTCCGATCATGAAGGCGATCAATGACCGTTTCGGTATTGTTCACGGCCATCTGGAAACCTGCCATTCCTACACCAATGACCAGAACCTGATCGACAACTACCACAAGGCTTCGCGCCGCGGCCGCAGTGCCCCTCTGAATATGGTCATCACAGAAACCGGCGCCGCCAAGGCGGTCGCCAAGGTAATCCCCGAGCTGTCCGGAAAGTTGACCGGAAACGCGATCCGTGTGCCGACCCCGAATGTCTCTCTGGCGATCATGAACCTGGAGTTGGCGCATGCGGTGGACGTTGAAACCATCAACGGTTATCTGCGCAATATGTCGCTTGATTCTCCGCTGCAGAACCAGATTGATTTCACCAATTCACCTGAAGTCGTTTCGAGCGATTTTGTCGGCTCACGTCATGCCGGTGTCGTCGATTCACTCGCGACAATCGCCGAGGGGAACCGTTGTGTTCTGTATGTCTGGTACGACAATGAATTCGGTTACAGCTGTCAGGTAGTACGCATGGTTCAGCAGATGGCCGGGTTGGAACTCCCGACCGTGCCGAGCTGAGGATTGTGGCAAAACCGGCAGGCAGCTTCATCTCGTCAAGGAGCAACTCATATGACACAGCACACTAAAGTCCCCCGCTCTGAGCGGAAAGACCACAGCGCCCATTTTGATCATCTGGTTTCAGACAGCGGTCATGACAGTAATCCGCTCATGATCGAATATCGACTGCTGTATGATGAATACTGCGCCCTGAAACATCGGGCCCTGCTGCTGGAAAAGGAAAAAAACCGCCTTAAGACGCAGTTGAGTGAGATGGACCGCTCCCTGGATCTGGCGACCCGGGTCGATCCGATGACCGGGCTGGCAAACCGGCGTGATATCATGGAGAAAATGGTGCGGGAGTTAAGCCGCTCCGAGCGCCACCAGAGGACGTTTTCGGTCATGCTTGTTGATCTGGATAACTTCAAACAGATTAACGAGAAGTATGGGTATAATGACGGTGACGATGTCTTGGTGGAGGTGGCCCGCGTGCTGATGGGGTGCGCCAGGAATGAGGATGTCTGCGCTCGCTGGGGCGGGGAGGAGTTTCTCTTTCTGCTTACGGAAACGAACATCTACGGGGCCCTCACTCTTGCCCGCAAGATACTTGACTCGATTGCCATGACGGAGTTCAAAGCCAACCGTCCCGGAATCAGCATTACCGCGAGCATCGGCTTGTGCGAATATCAAGCGGGACAGACGATCCAAGAGTGTATTGCACGTGCGGACCAGGCGCTCCGGCAGGCCAAACAAGAGGGGAAGAACCGCTTCATTGTTGCCCCCTGAATTCTTTATGTGGATCATCGCCGAAATGAACCGCCAGCCAGATCGTTTTCTGCTCGCTATCGGTCCGCTCCACCCGATGGCGACAACCGGCGGGAATCATGACATGATCGCCAGGCTTCAGAATCCGGCGAGCGCTGTCTTCATAAAAAAGCAGCGTCGCCCCCCCGGAAACCAGAAGCACCCATTCATCCCACCCCTGATCATACCATTCACCAGGCGTTGTCGCGTGCCCCTCTGATATGATCCGTTCAATCCGGAAGGTGCCCGATTCTGCCAGAGTCTGAACAAGTTCTTCCTGAAGGGAGGACGGGATTCCGTCGAACAGATTGTGCGTCTGAGGAGTCATTGATGCTCAGGGCTTCTTTGTTTTTTTTGGGAATCACCGGTACGGCGCATATAAAGCAGTTCCTTCAAATTTTATCGAGATAGTACCACTGAATGATTAAAAGACAACTACAAATCAAAGAGGTAATTGACATCGTCGATCCTAGAACGGAATTATATTATTTACGATATTATGCTGGTTTGTTGCCGGCTACTTTGCTAAAATTACATGCCATTTCAATTTAATGTTCGGGGATGTGTTTGCGTAAGAACCCGGCGGCGAAGTGACTGAACAGTTTAACGTCGTAACAAGCTGACAAGGGGGCAGGGTATGCCTGGAAAACCGAAACTGGCGCTCTACTGGGCCGCCTCCTGCGGTGGCTGCGAGATAGCTGTTGTTAACCTGCACGAGAAGATCCTGGCCGTCGATGCGGCGATGGATTTCATGTTCTGCCCCTGTCTGATGGACACCAAGAAGAAAGACATCGAGGCGCTCCCGGACCGGGCCATTGCCGTGACCCTCTTCAACGGAGCCCTCCGCACCGAGGAGAATGTTGAAATGGCCCATCTGCTGCGAAGGAAATCCCAGCTGCTGGTGGCCTTCGGTTCCTGCGCCAGGGGGGGGTGCATCCCGGCTCTGGCCAATTTAACCACAAAAGACGAACTGCTCAACACCATCTACCGTGACAACCCCTCAGTTGATAATCCGGCGTCGATCATCCCCTCCGGCACGACCGGTTTTCCCGAAGGGGACATCCGACTGACGCCGCTTTTGGGGCGGGTGAAACACCTCGCCCAGGAGGTGGAGGTGGATTACTCTATCCCCGGCTGTCCGCCTGAGTCTCACCAGATCTGGAATGTGATCGAGGCGATCCTTTCCGGCGATCTGCCGCCCAAGGGGAGCACGGTCGGCTGCGGCACCCTGACCGTCTGCGACGACTGCGACCGGACCAAAGAGGAGAAGCGCATCCCCGCCTTCCGGCGCACGTACGAATTCTACCCTGATACTAAGGCCTGCCTGCTTGAGCAAGGGCTGCTCTGTATGGGAATCGCCACCCGCAACGGCTGCGGCGCCCCCTGTACCAAGGCCAACATGCCCTGTACCGGCTGTTACGGTGCACCGGATGGGGTTACCGACCAGGGGGCCAGGATGGTGGCGGCACTTGGCTCCGTCATGGATATCGGCGATACCGCCGGCCTGTCGGAAGAGGAGATCTCCGCGCGGGTGGATGCCTTCCTGAAGACGATTCCTGACTATGCCGGACTGTTCTACAAATACACCCTGGCCAGTTCGACACTGGGCGGAAAAGTCGGGAGGAAAGCACATGTCGCGTATCACGATTGACCCGATCACCCGTCTGGAAGGGCATGGCCGGATAGACATCTTTCTGGACGACCAGGGCACGGTGGAGAACGCCTATTTTCAGATTCCGGAACTGCGCGGCTTCGAACAGTTCTGCGTAGGGCGGATGGCCGAGGAGATGCCGGTCATCACCAACCGGATCTGCGGAGTCTGCCCTGAGGCGCATCACCTGGCGGCCAGCAAGGCGCTGGATAGTGTCTTCGGTGCCGAACCGACCACTGCGGCAAAGAAGCTGCGTGAGCTGCTCTATATGACCTTTTTCGTCACCGACCACACCACCCACTTCTATGCCCTGGGTGGTCCCGATTTTATCGTCGGGCCGGATGCCCCCTCCTCGGAACGGAACATTCTGGGGGTGGCCCGCACGGTCGGACTGGAGGTTGCCGGTGAGGTGATCGCCTGCCGTAAACGCAACCACGAGATCATTACCTTTCTGGGTGGCAAGTCGATCCATCCGGTGGCCGGGGTCCCCGGCGGCTGGAGCCGCGCCATCACCGCGGAGGAACGGATTCAGATTGAAGGTGCTGCCCGCAAAAACATCGAATTTGCCCGTTTCTCACTGACACTCTTCGAAAAGATCGTCCTGAAGAACCCGGTCTATCTGGAGATGGTTACCTCTGACACCTACCTCCACCGCACCTACTCGATGGGAACCGTGGATGCCAATAATCAGGCCAATTTCTACGACGGCCTGATCCGGGTTGTGGACCCGGAAGGGAACGAGTTTGCCAAATATCACCCCTCCGAATACCGCGAGCACATTGCCGAGCGGGTGGAAGCCTGGACCTACCTGAAATATCCCTACCTGAAAAAGGTGGGGTGGAAGGGGCTGACCGACGGGATTGAGAGCGGAATCTACACCGCAACGCCGCTGTCGCGGCTGAATGTCTCCGAGGGGATGGCGACGCCGCTGGCCAATGCCGAGTACCGGCGCATGTACGAGACCTTCGGCTGCAAAAGGATCACTGCGGCCCGTTACGAGCCGATCCATCACCGTCTCGCCACCCACTGGGCGCGGCTGATCGAACTCCTCTATGCCTCGGAACGGATGCTGGAACTGGCGCTCGACCCTGAAATCACCTCTCGGGAGACCCGCAACATCCCGGATCCGGCGCGGTTCGTCGGAGTAGGGATCGGCTCTGTCGAGGCTCCGCGCGGAACGCTGACTCATCATTATGAAACCGATGAACGGGGGGTGTTGACAAAGGTCAATATGATCGTCGGCACTACCAACAACTACGCCCCGATCTCGATGTCCATTAAACGTGCCGCAGAAAGGCTGATCACCAGCAGCGCCCCGGATGAATCAATCCTCAACAAGATCGAGATGGCCTTCCGGCTCTATGACCCCTGTTTTTCCTGTGCTACCCATTTTCTCCCCGGCAAGATGCCGCTGACCGTATCGGTCCGTGACAGTCAGGGCGGGTTGCTGCGGGAGATGCGGAGGAAGGGATGAAGGGAATGCGGCAAACATCCCCCTCCCCAACCCTCCCCCGCTGGAGGGAGCTTATCTCCTCCCCCCAGCGGGGGGAGGTCGGGAGGGGGGAATCGGTGTCCGGAACCGTCATCATAGGGATGGGCAATCCGCTGCTCTCCGATGATGGTGTCGGGGTTGCCGTTGCCGCTGCCGTTGCGGAGCGCCTGAAGCACCGCATGGATCTGACCGTGACGGAACTGCACACCGGGGGAATCCGGCTGATGGAAGCGATGGCCGGTTATAAACGGGCGGTTGTGGTGGACGCGATGCTGAGCGGCGCCCCCCCCGGCACGCTGCAGCGTTTTGACCCGAAGGATTTTGTCACCACCAAGAACACCTTTTCCAGCCACGATACCGATTTTGCTACGGCCTATGAACTGGGGCGGATGGCGGGCGTTCCCCTGCCGGAACAGGTTTCCTTCTGGGGTATCGAGGGCCGTGAATTTGACCTGTTTGGGGAACGATTCACCGACGAGGTGGCTGCGGCCCTGCCGGGGGCAGTGAACCGGATCGTTGCGGAAATCATGGAATGGGAGGGGGCGGTGTGAAGATAGGAATCTATTTCTGTAACTGCGGCAGCAACATCGCCGAAAAGATCAGCTCCGATGCGGTGACC
>VFJM01000395.1 GCA_009886055.1 Geobacter sp.
ACGTCAAGGACCCGCTTCGGGTGTTCGAACTCGATTTCGAGGAGAACCTGAAGATCATCCGCCTCTGCGTGAAGTACAAAAAGCGGGTCATCTTCCCGTCTACCTCCGAGGTGTACGGCATGAGTCCGGACCGGGAGTTTGACGAGGAGACCTCACCGCTGATGCTCGGGCCGATCAGCAAGGAGCGTTGGATCTACTCCTGTGCCAAGCAGATGCTTGACCGGGTCATCTATGCCTATGGCAATCACGAGGACCTTCAATACACCCTTTTCCGCCCTTTCAACTGGATCGGCCCCAAACTCGACAGCATCAGCACCGCCAAGGAAGGGAGCTCACGGGTCCTGACGCAGTTTCTGTACAATATTCTGGCCGGTGAGCCGATCCAACTGGTGGACGGCGGCAATCAGCGCCGTTCCTTCACCTTTGTCGAGGACGGTATCGATTGCCTGATGAAGATCATCGCCAACGAAAACGGCTGCGCCTCCGGCGGCATATTCAACATCGGCAACCCGGATAACGACCTCTCTGTCAGGGAGCTGGCCGAGAAACTGATCGCCCTGGTCAAGGAGTACCCGGCCTATCGGGAAAAGGCAGAAAACTGCCGGATCGTGGAGGTAACTTCCGACACCTTCTACGGAAAAGGGTATCAGGATATGCTGAACCGGGTCCCGTCGGTGAAAAAGGCCAAAGAGCACCTCGACTGGGAGCCAAAGACAGCTATCGACGATGCCCTGCGCAAGACCCTCGATTTTTACCTGGTTGAGGACCGGGAAAAGATCGAGCACCTGCTCTAGATGTATCATCCCGGCTTGGCCGTCCAACTGCCGGCCGCTGACCTCAGCTCATGAAGACGGGAGTATGCGCTCCATGTATGAACCGTTGCCTACCATAGCCTTCAAGGTTGACGTGGATACCTTTATCGGAACCCGCGATGGCATCCCGAACCTGCTGCGTATACTTCAACAGTTTGGGATACGGGCGACCTTTTACTTTTCCCTTGGCCCTGACAATTCGGGGAAAGCGATCCGGCGGATCTTCCGGAAGGGTTTTCTCAAAAAAATGCTGCGGACACGTGCCCCTTCGATGTATGGGGTGCGGACGA
>VFJM01000187.1 GCA_009886055.1 Geobacter sp.
GATTCGGGGTGTATATCAAGCAGGCGGATGCGTACCCATTCAAACGGGCGCTTCTGGAAATTCATCGTGAGCCGGGTGCCGCAATGGCGCTGGCCGGGTCACTGCTGTTCATGGTCGGGAATGTGCTGCTTGTTGTGATACGGTCGAAGCGGCAGGATTCTCAAATAGATTCTTGACAGTTTGAGAAAAGGTAGCCATCATCCCTTCATATCTATGCGAAAAAAGATTCCCTTCAAACTTTTTACCCGACTTCTCCTTCTGGTCATGCTGGCTGTCACCATCAATGGTGAGCATGAAAGTGTCCATGCATTGCAGAACAGTGTAGCAGCGGCAGAGGACCAGGAGGTGCATTCCGCCCTCTCTGCGCCTCACCAGTGTCCTTGTACTCCGTTTGAAGGGCATAAGGATTACGATGACTGCGATACCTGCGTTAACTGCGCGTGCCATGCTTCCCTGACCGTTCAGCCTCTTAAGCTTGTGTATAACCCCATCATAGTAGCTCTGAACACGTACGACCCCTTCAAGTTTTTACCCAAAGTCTATCTAGTTAAGTTTATTCCCCCGCAAATACACGTCTGAAACTCCGCGCCGGGAGCAGTTTGTCCTGATTCAGGGACAATACTTTGCTCCACGTCGTGGTCTGTCCGCAATCGTAAAATAATACTCATCATTCAAAACTAAATAAAGGAGGTTATTCCTTTGGGAACAACTGCATTTGGAAAAAGAGCGCGGCTCTTTATGCCGGGCATCC
This sequence comes from Geobacter sp., assembly GCA_009886055.1. Classification (GTDB taxonomy): domain Bacteria; phylum Desulfobacterota; class Desulfuromonadia; order Geobacterales; family Pseudopelobacteraceae; genus JACRCG01. The sequence continues at coordinate 752 of VFJM01000187.1, forward strand.
TGTGTGTACTTGTATCTGTACCGGTTTTCGCAGAAACACAAAGGCTCGGATTGCCGCAGGTAGTCGAAGTTTCATTAAAGAATAACGGCGGCCTCAAATCGTTTCGTGAAGAAAAAGGTATCCGTGATGCCGGTAAGGTCAGGGCGGGACTCCTGCCGAACCCGACGCTTGATTTTGAAGCAGGCACGGGCGCTTTGACCGGCAGCAGAGCCGAGAACAACCTGTCGCTGGGGGTGTCACAAGAATTATTCCTGGCGGGAAAGCGGCAGAAACGACTCGCCATAGCCGAACAGGAATTGGAAATGTACCGCTGGCAGTTGGCTGATCGTGAACGATTGCTTCTCGGAGAGGTGAAATCGGCTTTTTACGATGTCATTCTGGCAGAGCAGCGGATCGTACTGTTGGATCGTGCCATTGCACTCAACCGTCAGCTCCTTGATGTGACGAAAGAGAGACTGGTCGCTGGTGACATTCCGGAGCTGGAAATGAACCTGGCTCAGGTGGAACTGGCACGGAGTGAAGGCGCCAGGATTGACTTTGAAAAGACGCTGAACCGGAACCAGGCGAAACTCTGGACCGTTATGGGAATTTTACCGGGTGAAAATCCTTGGATTTCAGGGTCGTTTGCGGCTGAAACAGGCATGGCGAAAAACCTGCCGGACCTTAAGCAGCTTGCCCAAGTGAAACGACCGGACCTGCAAGCCCTGGATGCCGAAAAAAGCAGGGGGGAATCGGACATCATTCTTGCCAAAGCCGATGGAATCCCCAGTATTACAGTCGGACTCGCTTTGAGGCGGGACACGTCGGCCATGGAGATCGGCGGGATAGAGGGCAAGGACACGGGTTATACCATAGGCTTGAAATTGTCCATGCCCATTCCCGTCTTTGACAGGAATCAGGCCGGTGTTCAGGAAGCCAAAGCCAAAAAGAGCAGCAGTGAAAGCCGTTTAACAGCTGCAGCCAGGAACGCTGAGCGTGAGGTCGAGACTGCCTATGCCAGCTTGTTGAATGCCGAAAAAATTCTTTCACTCTACAAATCCAGTATCATTCCTCAGCTTGAGGAAAACCTGAAGCTGACCCAGGAGGCCTATCGGCTTGGTGAAGTCGGCATTCTGGCCGTCATTCAGGAACAAAAGAAATTTTTCGAGGTGAGTGACGGCTATTTGACGGCGTTGCATGATCGTCAGGTCGCCCTTGTGACTCTTGAATCAGCAGTGGCAACAGAACTTACTGGAGGTGTGCAGTGAAGAATAAAAATATCATTATTGGAGTAATTTTGGCCGTTGCCCTTGGGGGCGGTTTTCTCTATTGGTCCACCAACCTGAAAAGCGACGACGAGCATGCCGGACATAAGGATGAAAAAGCAGTCGCCCATGAAGGAGATAAAGCGGGCGCCCATGAAGAAGGCAAAGAAGGCCATAAGGGAGAGAAGGATGGCCACGATGAGCATGGCGGCGAGGTTGGCAGCGTTAAGATGGCCCCCGAGGTTCAGAAGCAGAACGGCGTGGTTGTCGCTGCGGCTAAAAAGCAGCGTTTAGCAGGTGTCATCAGCGCCACCGGCAAGGTGGAAGCCAATGCCGACCGCATTGCCCATGTCTCGCCGCGCATCAGCGGCAAGATCGTTGCCGTACGCGCCTCCCTGGGTGATAGCGTATCCGCCGGGCAGGCCCTGGCGACACTGGACAGTGTCGAGCTTGGCGAGGCGCTTAATCGCTACCACCAGTCAAAGACCAGGCTGGCCCTAGCTCAGTCCAGCATGGAACGGATTAAAATTCTGGTGGAGAAGAAGATTGCTGCCCGTAAAGACATCCTTCAGGCGGAGACTGACTACAAAACCACCCAGACCGAACTGCATAGCGATGAAGAGCGCCTCTCCCTGTACGGTGTCGCACCTGCGGAGCTGAAAGGCGAAGGGCACAAGAAGCCGCTCCTGCCGGTCCGCTCCCCCATTGGCGGCATTATTACCGAGAAGCACGCCATCGTCGGTGAGCTTTCCGACCCCTCCAAAAGCCTCTACACCGTGGCCGATCTTTCCAACGTATGGGTGATGGTGGACATCCACGAAAAGGACCTGGCCAAGGTACGCAAGGGGCAGGCGGCAATCGTCATGGTCAGCGCTTTCCCGGAGCTGAAACTGAAAGGACGTATCACCTATA
>VFJM01000426.1 GCA_009886055.1 Geobacter sp.
GGCTTCCGCGCCGTTATCGGCCGGGAGCGCTGCAACGGCTGCGGCGCCTGCTTCCGCGCCTGTAACGTCAAGGCGATCGGTCTGCCGCACGGGGTGCAGTTCGCCAGCACGAGCGACCGCTACGCCGTGGTTGCCGATGACCTCTGCCTCGGCTGCGGCGCCTGCATAAACGCCTGCAGACAGGGGGCGCTCACCATGGTCCCCGCCGCGAACCGCCAGCTGCCGCCATTGAAACGCAAGGATCTGTACATCCGGATCCTCAAGGAAAAGAAGCGCCTGACCCCGTTTGTCGTCAGCGGCATCAAGAAAAGCCTGCTTGGCTTCTTCAGGGGGAAGCCGGCTAGGGAAACCATACCGATCATCAAGGAGTAGCCCATGTTCCTGCTCAATCCGAAACAGCTTGCTGAAAGCCACCCCGATCCGGTTCTGAATGAGATTCTCCGCAAGACCGTCGCCTTTTTTGAGGCCAAGGGGAAGAAACGTCTCAAACAGGACGATTTCGACCGGGTCTGGTATGCCGACTTTCTCGACTTCGTGAAGCGGGAGCGGATCTTTGCCACCCTGCTGACCCCCTCCGGATACGGAGACAAGGATTGTCGATGGGACACTTCGCGGCTCTGCGCCTTCAACGAGCTGCTCGGTTTTTACGGCCTCTGCTACTGGTACACCTGGCAGGTCACCATTCTGGGGCTCGGGCCGATCTGGATGAGCGGAAACGAGGAGTTGAAGCGGAGAGCGGCACGGTTGCTGGATGACGGGGCGATCTTCGCCTTCGGGCTGTCGGAGAGAGAGCATGGCGCCGATATCTACGCCAGCGACATGCTGCTGATCCCGGCCGGTGACGGAAACTTTCTGGCCAGGGGAGATAAATACTATATCGGCAACGGCAATGAAGCGGCGATGGTATCGGTCTTCGGACGCGAGCCGGATGGCGGCGCATACGCTTTCTTTGTTGTCAACAGCACGCATGAGAAGTACGAGCTGGTCAAGAACATAACTGCCACCCAGTCATACGTGGCCGAATTCGTGCTGCACGACTATCCGGTGTCCGAGGCGGACATCCTGTCAAAAGGGGATGACGCCTGGAATGCGACCCTCAACACGGTCAACATCGGCAAGTACAACCTGGGGTGGGCCACGATCGGCATCTGTACCCACGCCTTCTACGAGGCGATCAACCACGCCTCGGGGCGGGCTCTCTACGGCATGCATGTCACCGATTTCCCCCATGTGAAGCAGATGTTCGTCGATGCCTATGCCCGTCTCGTCGCGATGAAGCTCTTTGCCCTGCGGGCCGCAGACTACCTCCGTTCCGCCTCGGCGGAGGACCGGCGCTACCTGTTGTACAATCCGGTGGTCAAGATGAAGGTGACGACCCAGGGGGAGGAGACCATCAACCTGCTCTGGGATGTGATCGCGGCCAAGGGGTTCGAGAAGGATACGTATTTCGAGACTGCGGCCCGCGACATCAGGGCGCTCCCCAAACTGGAAGGGACGGTCCACGTCAACATCGCGCTGATCGTCAAGTTCATGCAGAATTACTTCTTCAACCCGGCCGGGTACGCCGCGGTGCCGCGCCGCCTCGATCCGGTCAACGATGATTTCCTCTTCCATCAGGGTGCAACCAGGGGGCTCGGCAAAATCCGGTTTCACGATTACCGCACGGTATACGAAGCCTGCCCCCTGCCGAATGTGCAGGTCTTCACGGAGCAGATCTCCCTGTTCCGCGAGTTCCTGTTCAAGGCGACTCCGGATGCGACCCAGCAGAAGGATATCGACTTCCTGCTGGCCGTCGGAGAAATCTTCACCCTGGTGGTCTACGGGCAGCTGATTCTGGAAAACGCAGTCCTGCTCGCTACCGATGACGATGTCGTAGATCAGATTTTCGACTTCATGGTGCGCGACATGTCAAAATTCGCCCTGCAGCTGTACAGCAAACCATCCAGCACTGAGCAGCAGATGGCATACTGCATGAAGCTGGTGCGCAAGGCTCGGGTTGACGATGGGCGGTATCAGCGGGTTCTGGATCGGTATGTGTACAGTTTGAACGGGGTTTATGAGATGGCGGGGTAACGGTTTAACGTGCCCTGACGGGCGGGGTTATGCCCGGCCATGGTCCGGGCGCATGTTGGTCTTTACTATGCGCCGTGACATGAAAATCTGATCGCGCCACTGCTCTGCTGCCACTGCAGCTCTCTCCGACAGGCTCCTCGGAGACCATCAGGATTCTGCAATTACCTTAACCCTGATTCTGGTAAAAATCGAAAATTGCTTTCAGCTGTTCAGGCGCTATTGCCATGAATGCGTCCACAACGACCGGATCAAAATGGCTGCCGCTTAGTTTCCTGATCTCTGCTGCCGCCTCCTCGTAAGTCATGGGTGATCTA
>VFJM01000332.1 GCA_009886055.1 Geobacter sp.
AATAGGTCAGCGGGCTTGACACCGTCATGCCGGAAGGGAACACGTCAGTAATGCTCGAATTGGGGATTGCACCGGAATTCGGGTTACCCAGCGTGATGGTCAGAGTGGAGCTGCCGCCGGGAGCGATGGTGCCGGGCAAAAAACTCTTGGCAATGGTGGCCGTGGCCGGGTTGATCAGATACATGGTCCGGGCGGAAGTTGAATAATCGGCGTTATAGTGGAAGCTGCTCCCGGAAAAGTCGTGAATGAGGGAGCGGAGCGTCTGGCTGCCGCTGCCGACACTCAGAACCTTGATCTGATAGGTGACGGTGATGTTGCCGCCGAACTTCCCGGTTCCGGTGCACGAACGGTAATTCAGGCTGTTCGGATCTGCGTCCCACGCGCAGGCATCGGCGTAGAGATACGGTGAAGGGTTTGTTATGGGTGATGATGCAGAGCCGGTCTCTTCGACAGAGAGGATCTGGATCACCGTGTTATCAAAATTTATAAAGGCTTCCAGCTGTTCATAGCCCGCTGTTGCCGTAAAACCGACGAGCTGGATGAAGTAGGTGTTATCCTTGAGGAGACTCATGCTGCCGCCGTTCGGAACCGAAACCATGTTTAATTTGGTTGTCCCGACCTTCACATCGGTGATGCCGTTTCTCGCCTGCGAGACGAGCCTCTCAATATACAGTTCACGGGTAACTGAATTGGTTCCAGCTGAAGCTATGTGATAGCGCCGGGTCTGGCCGAAAGCGGTAGAATCTCTTTGTGCAATTTCTACGTTGAAATAGACGTCCGCATTGCCGGAAGAGTCATAGGTAAACGTAAGAGTCGAACTGTCATGGATCTTGATGTATGAGTTATCAGTTGAGCCTGTAGTTCCTCCATCGTCCCATACTAACGTCGCTGTACTTGTGCTGTTTGCGGTGCCGCCGGTAATCTTTGCTCCCACAGGGAAGATATAAGGCCCGGAGGCAGGAGTGTTGCTGTCAAGTCCGATGGTGTCCCAGGTTGACGGGGTGATCGTTAGAGCTGCTGCCTCAGAAGTTACCAGGAACAGCGATAACAGAATGCAGCAGGCTGTCAGAAAAAGTCTTGGTGCATAAGGTAAGTCTGTTTTTATGAGTGATGGTACGCCCAAAGAATCACTTCCTTCCGAAAAGTAATCATAAAGCGGCAAGAAGGTACAAGCCCGCCTTAGCCGTTGAGATAGCGGCTTATATAAGCTCATATTTGGTTGCCTAAGAATAGTCATTGGTTTCATTAACAAGTTGCAGATTAGTGTTGGTAGTAGCGACGGTGGCATTGCCACCGGTAGTATTGCCGTTGCTGTTATCGGTATAGTAAGAAGAATTTAGCAGGCTTTTGCATTGAGCTGCAGTTCCATTAATCCCGACTACACCGGTATTAACCCAGTTGATGGAGGTCAGATCCCCGCCGGCCGTTTTGGCATAGTTCTGCGCACCCAGGGAATATGGCCCGGCAATCCCCGGACCGCTGACAAAAATCCCGGCGACGTCGTTAAAACCGGTACAGACGTATTCGGGGAATTCATCCGAACCGAATTGGAAGGGTATCGCCATGATCGGTAGCGTGGGAACTATGTCAAATTCGATGGCAGTATATTCGCCTGTGTTGGTCGCCGGTTCAAGCAACAGCATGTCGGCATCAGTGACGGCGGCAGGGCATAAGGCACTGGTCCAATTAGCAGCACCGTTTGGTGCGACCAGGGGAGTGGCACCCTTGAGAGCTCCGGTAGCCAAAACGACACCATTGGCATCGCCAAGCACCGGACCGGGGCCGGTAGGGGTTGTTCCCTGGCTAAAGAGTCCAACAGCAGCAGTTCTATTGGCGCAACCGTTGTTTTTAATAACAAGATTGCTGATGGTCACCCCAGAACCTTGCAGTGCAGCGGTAATTTGCGCAATTGTGACGCCGTCATTTAGCACGTCTGTCACAACGATTGCCTCTGCAGGGCGAGTACAAATAGTGAGGCAGAACCAGACTATCAGTGCGATATTGACTTTCCGGGCAGACGGGAGAGTGTTCACTGTTGACAGGAAAAAATGATGTATAGCTTTAAAAAATGTGCGGTTCATAATCCCTCTTCAATATTCTGCCATTTTTGCCGACAACAAACTCACATCCTCAGGTTAATTTGAAATTAAACATTTACTACAGGCAAATTGCTCAGTGCTGCCAAAAACGAAAATCGAACATAATCACGTGAAATGACATGCCGACTGACAATAAACGTCAACCCCCTCACGTCAGTAACTGACGTGCTATTAAGAAGCACATTCAAATAATGTTTGTTTTTTAACAGCTTATAAACCAAATAAGATAATATTAGTCCTTTATTATGCTGAAGTGAAATTAAATGTATGCAATTTTTGTTCCTTTTAATGGGAACCGCCGGAACAGCTAACAGACCGGCTTACCTCATATTTTACAGGTCACGGCCAGAGCCCTCCAAATTAATTTTTTCATAGCAAAAACACTCCTTCAGGTGATCGTTGACCATGCCGGTCGCCTGCATGAAAGCGTAACAGATAGTTGAGCCGACAAAACGGAAGCCAATCCGCTTCAACTCTTTGCTCATGGCATCTGAAAGTGCTGTACTCGCAGGCAGTTGCCCCATGGCATCCCATCTGTTGATGATCGGTACTCCGCCAACAAAATGCCAGAGATAGCTGTCGAGACTTCCATATCGGGCCTGCACTTCAAGCACGGCCCGGGCGTTGGAGATGGTGGAGGCTACTTTGAGCCGGTTGCGGACGATGCCGGGATCGGCCAGCAGCCGCGCAACATCAAGGTCGTCGAATGCCGCAACTGTGCGGGGGTCAAATCCGGCAAAAGCCCGTCGGTATCCATCCCGTTTCCGCAGAATCGTAAGCCAGGAGAGGCCGGCCTGCGCCCCCTCCAGGGTCAGCATCTCGAACAGACGGGTGTCGTCGTGCAGCGGCACCCCCCATTCATGGTCGTGATACGCCCGGTAGAGCGGATCATCCCCGCACCACGGGCAGCGGCAATCGGTTTCAGACATAGGCACCTCTTTTTTTATGGTATATGCTTCTGCTTGTCATGGGTAACGGGGTGGTTTCGGATATATTCAGGCTTATTGATCGTATTAATAGTTGTGTTTATCGGTTTTGGCAACTACAATGCACCGCCTGTCTGTTGAAGGCCGTCAAAATGCGTGAAAGGATACTCGTATGAGCAGGATTATGACCTCTTGCATGATAGTTGTTTGCTGTGTTGTGTTGCCAGTCGCCGTGTCTGCCGACGAAAAGGCGTATGCCGTGTTTCGGGAAGGGATGAATTTAGAATCCGGACTCAGGATTTACGAGGCCCGGGACAGGTTCAGGGATGCCATCATTCTGGATGCGTCAAATGCCGGTTATCGCGAACATTACGCCTGGTCCCTGCATTTCAACGGATTTCCGGAGGAAGCGGCCGCAGCGTTCAGCGACGCTCTCTCGCTGAAACCCGCTGATACCGACCTTGCAAAAGGGAAAGCCTGGAATCTCGGGGTGACAGGCCGGTTGCGCGAGTCACTTGCACTATATAACAAGCTTCTTCCGCTTACATCGTCGCCCGACAACATCGCATCCGCATCGGCGGAAGTGAAGCGGCTCCTGGCGGCGGCGGATGATGCAAAGATTGCCTTGCTGAAGGAGCGGCTTGCCGCATCCCCGGGAGACCGGGAGTCATCGCGGGAGCTTTTCAGGACGCTGGCGTACCGGGGACAGTTTGCCGAGTCTCTGGCGCGGGGGGACAGCATACTTGAAGGAGCTCCGCACGACCTGGCATTCAGGCTCGAGTATGCCAGGGTGCTGTCATGGAGCGGGCAGCGGGAGAAATCTGCAGACAGTTACAATTACCTGATGCAGCAATCACCCGACAATCCCTTCCTTATGCTTGAGCTTGCCCATGTCCTGGCGGACGGCGGGCGTTTGAGTGAGTCTCTTAGGCAGCTTGAACGTGCACAGGAGCTGATGCCGAAGTCTGCGCGCATTGCGCGGGCCATGGCGGAAGTTCTTGCGAGGCTGGGGAGAGGGGATGAGGCGGTAGCCACGTCAGATGCAATTGAAAATGCCGGGTACAATGGGTTGGAGCGGGCCCTGGCGCGCGCGAGAAGCCGGCATTTTTCGGGTTTGCTTGAAGAGGCCGTCCAGGAGTATTCCGCGGCTCTCGCACTATACCCGTATCACCCCGAACTTCTGCAGGGGATGACGGAATGTGCGCTCTATACCGGGGCACCTGACATGGCCGAAGATGCCGTTGGCGCCTGGAAGGCGATATCTCCGGACGATCCGCGCCTGGCGGAGTTCGAATATTCCATGCGTAAAGCCCTGGCGCCCCGTATTGCGGGAAGGTTTCAGTATTATGAGAATTCCTCCCGCTTCAAACGGTTCAATACGGGACTCTCGGCCGAGTCTCGAGTCGGGGGGGATTTTTCCCTTTTGGCCGATGCCTCCCAGTCCCATTTCAAACAGTCCGGCTTCCGTAGCGTTGACCGGGAAGCACTGGCCGTTGGCGTTCGTTACACCCCCGTGCAGAAACTTGAGTTCACCGGGCGTATCGGCGGCAATCTCTATGACCGGGGAGATGACCCGGTTACCGGAGCGGCCGGTGTGACCTCGCGCCTCTATCCGGGGTGGCAGCTCGCCGTTGCCTGGGAGCGGATGGACATTGTCGATACCGAGCCGGTGTTCGGCAATGCCATCTACAATCACGTGGTGACGATGGGCGCAGTCGGCAGCCGTATCAACAGCAACGAGTACAGCATCTATCTCCAGAGGGATCTGCTGGCCGGTCGTCTTGCATTGAGCGGCAAAGCCGCCGTCGGAGACTATTCCGACGGAAACCTCAAGCAGAGCCGCTACGCCGGCATCAGCTACCGGTTGTACGACGTGCCGCGCCTGACAATCGGCTATAATTACTTCTTCCTTGACTATCGCGATGCCGCGCCGGCCTACACCGAGGGGACACGCAGTACGTCCGCGTACTACGACCCGCTCAACTTCGAGGTGCATACCCTGTTTCTCGATCTCTCGCACCGGTTTTCGAAGGAGCTGCGTGCCGGGATCGAACAGCGGGTCTCGTTTATTCCGAAGAGCGACGGCATTGCCTACGCGCTGTTCGGTTCGCTGGAAGCCGATCTGGGCAGATCCGTTTCCGCCATGCTTACGTACCGGTTCTTCCATCAGGACAAGGGAGTCGATCGCTCGGCAACGAGCGGCCATTTCAGTGCGCAGGAAGCGCTTGCCGGAATTACCGTGTATTTCTAAAAGGAGAAACTGTGCCGCAAAAACCTTTTAAAAACTGGGTTGATGACCTTCTCGGACGGAAGGAATACCATCGCTATCTTGAAAAGGAAACGCGAACGTCGCGAATCCAGGGGCAGCTGCTGGCGATAGTCAATACCGGCTGCGCCCTGTTCTACCTGGTCTGGTGCCTGCTGCACGCCAACTGGAGCGTCTGGTATTTCTTCGTTCCCTTCTTCGTGACCGAAGTTGCCTTCTTCATCCTGTTCATCCTCTGGGGTCACCTCCTCTGGAACAAGCGTCACCACGCTCCTGCAGGGCTTGAGCGCCCGGTGGATCTGTCCGTGGACATATTCATCCCCTGCTGCGGCGAGCCGCTTGATATTATCGAGCGGACCGTCACCGCGGCCACACACATTTCCTATCAGAAAAAGATCATCCACATACTCGACGATGGCGCACAGGATAGTGTGCGGGAGTTGGCGGAAAGGCTTGGTGTCAATTATATCCGCAGGGAGGTTCGCGAGAACCGCAAAGCGGGGAACCTCAACCATGCGCTTGCCCTGACTAGCGGCGATCTCATCCTCGCGCTCGATGCGGACCAGGTTGCCGCGCCGGAAATCATCGATCGCATTATCGGCTATTTTTCCCTGCCGTACATGGCTTTCGTGCAAACACCGCAGACGTTCGAGCTTCCGGAAAACGATCCATGGGGGAACTCGGACGAAGTTTTCTACAAGGTCATGCAGCCGGGAAAGGATTACGATAATGCCGCAATTTCGTGCGGCAGCGGCGTCATGTACCGGAGAAAGGCTCTTGAGGAGATCGGCGGTTTCTCAACCTGGAACCTGGTGGAAGATCTCCATACGTCGATGAATCTTCATGACCGCTGCTGGAAGTCGGTTTTTCATGAGGTACCCTACACGAAGGGGACCGCTCCGGTCGATCCAGCGGGGAACCTGAAGCAGCGGTGGCAGTGGGCAACTGATTCTCTCAGGATGTTCTTCTGGGACAATCCGCTGTTCAGGAAAGGGCTTACGATCTACCAGAAGCTCCAGTATTTCCATTTTGGCTACAACTATCTGGTCTTCGGCTTTTTCCTGCCGATCTTCTTTGTACTTCCGATCTGGTCCCTGTTTACGCACCAGTTCATGCTGGATACCCCCCCCTGGACGTATATGCTGGCGCGTTTACCCTATTTTTGCGTCTACATTCTGACCAACCAGCTGCTGACCGATAAAATCCATTCGTTCAAGTCGTTTCAGGTACAGGCGGGACTGTTCGGCGCCTATTTCGATGCAGTCATCACCGCTCTCAGAACCAGAAACACGCTGCCGGACTATACCGTCACCAGCAAGAAAGCGCTGCAGGGGAACTTCCTTTCCCGCCTTTACTGCTGTCTCCCCCATATCATCATCTCGTGCGGGGCCTTGGCGGCAGTTGTCTACGGGATAATAACCATCAAGGATGACTTCTGGTTTCTTGCCGTGAATTTATTCTGGTGTGCCTGGATTGTCGTGGTTCTTTCCCGCTTCATCTGTCTCAGCCTTTATCCGCGCCTCCTGATGAAATGAAATTCGGAATCTACAGGCTTGACGGCGTTGACGACGAGTTCCTCCTTTCTGAACTGGAGCGGGAGCTCGGCGTCTCAATCGCCATCCGCTCCGTATACCGGGCCTGGAACCGCTGCGCCATCGAAGATGATCTGGAGTGGTTCGCCTCACTCGCAAAGAGCCCCCGTGATGTGCTTCTGACCTGGGAACCGTGGAAAATTCCGTCGGCAGCAGCACACCCCGAAGATCAGCCCGACTTTTCCCTGCAGCAGATTCTTTCCGGCCGGTACGATTCCTATGTGCGGGACGTAGCCAGAACCCTCGCCGCCCTTCCGGTAAAGGTGCACCTTCGGCCTCTGCATGAGATGAACGGCAACTGGTATCCCTGGTGCGGCACCGTGAACGGCAACACTCCCGCAGAGCTGGTGCCGGTGTGGCATCATCTGAGAAATCTGTTTATGGAGGAGCATGCCGCAGAGATCGAGTGGGTGTGGTCACCCTACGTATCCTCATATCCGGACTGCCCGGAAAACGAATTCTCCGCCTACTATCCGGGAGATGATGCGGTGGGAATGATCGGACTCGACGGTTACAATTGGGGAAACGAGAAGGAGTGGGGAAGGTGGCAGAGTTTCTCGGATCTTTTTTCCGAAGCCTACCGGAAGGTGACCGGACTCGGCAGCAAAGCGGTCATTGTTACCGAAACGGCGTCTGCCGAAGGGGGGGGCGATAAGTCTGCGTGGATAGGTGACATGTTTGATCAGCTGACAACAGGGTATCCCCGCATCGAGGCACTGTTCTGGTTCGATATCGACAAGGAATGCGACTGGAGGCTGCACTCCTCCGGCACCGTCCTGGACCTTTTCAGGGACAGGGCCGCGCGACTGTTCGGAGCGCCCCGCTGATTGTGCCGCAGTTCGATTGTTTTTACGAGGATCCCGCAATCTTCCGGCCATTCCGGCCGGATATCAACGTGCCGCACGCCTTATTTTTTGACTTCCAGCACCCTCCTGTGCTATAAATATCCACTTTTTTCTTACACTGCCGATGACATAGAGTTACTAAACACAACAGGAGGGATTCATGAATCATTTTCAGTTCAAGGGCGCCGAACTCTACGCCGAGGACGTGGCTCTCAAAGAGATCGCCGCCGCGGTCGGCACCCCTTTCTACGCATACTCGCACGCCACGCTGACACGCCACTTCAAGGCCTTTGACGACTCTTTCGCCGGCGTGCCCCACACGGTCTGTTATTCCGTTAAAGCCAATTCGACCCAGTCGGTACTGAAAACATTCATTAACCTGGGGGGCGGTGTGGACATCGTCTCCGGCGGCGAACTCTACCGTGCTTTGAAGGCCGGCGTTGACCCGAAAAAAGTCGTCTACTCCGGCGTCGGCAAAAAGGACGATGAGATCGAATACGCGCTCAACACCGGTATTTTGATGTTCAACGTGGAGTCCGAGCAGGAGTTGACCCGCATCTCCGAAATTGCCTCCCGTATCGGCAAAAAAGCGGGCATCGCGATCCGCGTCAATCCGGACGTCGATCCGGGCACACATCCCTACATCACCACCGGGCTGAAAAATGCCAAGTTCGGCATCACGATCGACCGTGCCATGGAGGAGTACAGCCGCGCCGCGACTCTCCCCGGCATCGAGGTGATCGGCATCGACATGCATATTGGCTCCCAGCTGACCAAGGTCAACCCGTTCGTGGATTCGATCGACAAGCTCAAGATCATGATCGGGAAGCTGAGAGGAGAGGGGATCTCCTTGAAATATTTCGACTGCGGCGGCGGTCTGGGAATCCAGTACAACGACGAGGAACCGCCCCTGCCGGCCGATTACGGCAAGGAAATCGTGGCTGCCACCAGCGGTCTCGGCCTGCATCTGATATTCGAGCCGGGGCGCAACATCGTCGGCAACGCCGGCATCCTGGTCTCAAAATGCCTCTACACCAAGGCCCGTGACGAGAAGAATTTCATCATGATCGACGCCGGCATGAACGATCTGGCGCGTCCCGCCCTGTACGGCTCCTATCACGGTGTGCTGCCGGTCGTAAAAGACCAGGACGGTATGGTCGTTGCGGACATCGTCGGCCCGATCTGCGAGTCGGGTGACTTCCTGGTGAAAGAGCGTGAAGTGCCGATGTTCAAACAGGGTGACCTGATGGCCTTCACGTCGGCCGGTGCGTACGGCTTCGCCATGAGCAGCTCCTACAACAGCCGCCCCCGCGTGGCGGAGGTGATGGTCAAGGGTGACAAGTTCGAGGTCATCCGCGAGCGGGAAACAATCGAGGATCTTGTCAAGGGCGAAAGAATCGCTTCGTTTCTGTAAATCAGGGGCAGGAATCAACCCAGGAGGTATTCAGTCATGTTCAAGGGAAGCATAGTAGCCATTGTGACACCGTTCAAAAAAGATGGCGCGGTAGATTTCGAAAAGCTGCGCGAATTGGTCGAATTCCAGATTGAGAACGGTACCGATGCCATAGTGCCGTGCGGCACCACCGGAGAGGCCTCAACTCTTGACAATGACGAGCATCTGGCGGTTATCAAGACGGTTGTTGACCAGGTTGCCAAGCGGGTGCCGGTCATTGCCGGTACCGGTTCCAACTGCACCGCCGAAGCGATCGAGATGACCCAGAAGGCCAAGGATGTCGGGGCTGACGGCGCCCTGCTGGTGACCCCCTACTACAACAAGCCGACCCAGGAAGGGCTCTACCGTCACTACATGGCTGTCGCCGATGCCGTGGCGCTGCCGCAGATCCTCTATAACGTTCCGGGACGCACCGGCATCAACCTCCTCCCCGAGACGGTGGCCCGTCTGGCGGAACATGCCAACATCGTCGCGATCAAGGAGGCGACCGGTTCTCTGCAGCAGGGGTCCGAAGTCATCGCCCTCTGCGGCGACAAGATCAACGTCTTTTCCGGCGACGATTTCATCACCTTTCCGATGATGGCCTGCGGCGCGGTGGGGATCATCTCGGTGCTGGCCAACATCATGCCGAGGACTGTGGCTGATCTCGTGGACGCGTTCTTTGCCGGCGATTTCGAGAAAGCCCGCCAGCTGCACCTGAAAACCCTCAAGATCGGCAGCGCCATGTTTATCGAGAGCAATCCGGTGCCGGTCAAGACGGCGCTGGAACTGATGGGCAAGGCCTCGGCCGATGTCCGTCTGCCGCTCTGCCCGATGGGGGCCGGCAACAAGGCCACGCTGGCGGCGATCATGAAAGAGTACAATCTGATTTAATGTTGAACGTCGGAGTCGGAAACCAGAAATACCGCTTCTCCCGGCCCACCGGGGAGCGCTTGTGAAGACGTATTTCGGCCTGGCCGGTTTGCTGCTTGCTCTCTTGCTGATATGCGGTTGCGCCACAGGCACCGTCGGCACCGTCAACCCGAAAGCGCTGCGACGCCTGGACAATGTCGGTCCGCTGCCGAGGGATGCCCGGGTCGGCATGACGGAATTCACCGTCTGCGGCGGGAGCTACCTGGACAAGCTGAATCCCGACTATCATGAGCAGGACGCGAAAGCCGTTTTCTACCACAAGTGCACGGAGCTGGGGCATCCGCAGACGTTTTCCCACAGGTTGCGGCTGCGGCTGGAAGAAAAGCTCGGCAGGAAAATTGTCCTGGTCAAAGCGGATAAATCGTTCAAGTCGAAGCTGGTGCTCCGCGATGCGAAAAAGCTGGGGCTGGAGTACGTAATTGCCGGCGACCTTCTCTATCTGGGGGAGGCGGATAACAAGACCGTTGTTTCGGTACTGCTCTACCTGGTTCGTGTGGCCGACGGAAAATTAGTGGTCGCGGGGTTGGCCAAGAAGGACGGCGCCATAGGCAATGTTCTCAAGGTTATCGACGATGTTGCCGATGAGCTGTTTGCCAGGGCGTATGATGAAAAGTAAGCTGCAGAGAATATTTCGGGGGATTTCATGATTAAAATAGCCGTCTGCGGCGCTGCCGGGCGAATGGGTCAGCGCATCATCACCTCAATCATCGAGGCCGAAGGGGCCGAGTTCTGCGGCGCGCTGGAGCGTCCGGGGCATCCCCGGATCGGGGAGGACGCGGGGCTTCTGGCCGGCTGCGGCAAAACCGATGTCCTTATCACCGACAACCTGAATGCCGTTGTTGCCGGCTGCGACGTGCTGATCGACTTCACCTCACCCAAGGTCTCCCTCAAGAACCTCGAGGTCTGTGCCCTGCTCAAGAAGTCAATCGTCATCGGTTCCACCGGATTCACCCCCGAAGAGCGCGCTTTTGCGGTCGAACTGGCCAGGGAAATCCCGGCGGTGCTGGCACCCAACATGTCGGTGGGGGTCAACGTCTGCTTCAAGGTCTTAAAAGATGTCGCCAAGACGCTTGGCGATGACTTCGATGTCGAGATCGTCGAGCTGCACCACAACAAGAAAAAAGACTCACCGTCAGGAACTGCCGTGCGCATGGGCGAGGTCGTAGCAGAAG
>VFJM01000158.1 GCA_009886055.1 Geobacter sp.
AAGTTAGTGCTGAAAAATATTACATGAACGTCATCAGCTTGCTGGGGATGCTCCTCTCTGCGATCTCGGCCCTGGTGATCGTGCTGTTCATGGCTTTGCAGGCATTCAGGGGGTTCGAAAACCCGTATCTGGAAATAGTGACGTTTTTTGTATTACCCATGGGAGTCTTATCCGGCGGCGTGCTGACATACTTCGGTGCATGGCGCACACGGAGCAAACATCGTAAACATCCCGACGTGGACCTTCCACCGTTGCCTTGCCTGGACTTCAACGACCCGAGCAAACTTCGCCTCGCTGCTTTCTTTGCCATGGTAACAGTCGTGTTTTTTGCCGTTATCGGGGTCGCAACAATCAAGGGGTTTGAATTTTCCGAGTCGACCGCTTTCTGTGGCGAAGTCTGTCATATACCGATGGAGCCGGAACACACCGCCTGGGAGAATTCACCTCACGCACGGGTTCGCTGTGTTGAGTGCCATGTCGGCTCCGGTCTTAATTATTACGTCAAAGCCAAGATCAACGGGACAAGGCAGCTCTACTCCGTCCTGACCGGTACCTATCCGACACCGATTCCTACTCCCGTCCATAACCTGCGCCCGGCTCGCGGCACCTGCGAACGCTGCCACTGGCCTGAAAAATTCATTTCGGCGCGTCATAAGTATATTTCTCATAACGCCCCGAACGAGGAAAACACCCGGCGCGACATGCAGCTGCTGATAAAGATCGGCGGCTCGCCCGCGGCACCAAACAGCTCCGGCATCCACTGGCATATCGGCAAGGAAGTATCCTATGTGGCCACTGACGAAAAACGGATGAATATCCCGTATATTTCGGTCAAGAGAAATGACGGCACCCTGGACGAATTCGTCAGCAGCGACAAGCCGGCATCGAAGGAAGAGCTGGCAAAACATGAGAAACGTGTCATGGACTGTATCGACTGCCACAACAGGCCGGCTCACTCATACAACCCCCCCAGCGATGAGCTGGACCACGCCTTTACAGCCGGCAAGCTTGACCCCTCTCTGCCGTTCGTGAAAAAACTCGCTGTTGAACTGCTGGAAAAGCCGTACCAGAGTAACGAGGAAGCAACAGCGGCGATCAACAAGGGGGTTAATGAATATTACGCCAAAAATTACCCCGCCCTGGTCAAATCCAAGGCTGATTCGATCAAGCAGGCTTTCGAAGAGATCCAGCGGATCTACTCCAGAAATTTTTTCCCCAAGATGAAAGTCGTCTGGAGCGCCTATCCGTCGCATATGGGACACTTCTACTTCCCCGGGTGTTTCCGCTGTCACGACGGGAAACACAAGAATGCCGCCGGCAAGACCATCTCCAAGGATTGCAACCTGTGTCACACCGTTCTCAGCCAGACTCAGGAAAATATCCCCAAAGGCACACTGGTCAAGAACTTTATACACCCTGTTGATATCGGTGACGAGCTGACGAAATCCAACTGCAGTGAGTGCCATGCTCCCGCCGGCATGGATGTAACCGGCGGCGAAAGCGGGATAAAGAAGCACTGACCCACAGACACTCCGTCTGTCTACTAACAGCAAAGGCCCGATCAGATTTGATCGAGCCTTTGCTGTTAGTAACGTATACCATCAGATCCTACAGTTCCTCGTAACCGCCATCATCCTCGTCGACAGTGTTATCCGGCTCTTCTTCTGCCTCCGTCTCATCCGAACCGACAGCTTCTTCCCTCAGATGGCGGATAAATTGATCGTTTTCACGGATGGTGCGTTGGACGTCTGCCAGAAGTTTTTCCAGTTCATCCGACTCGTTATCGCCAACTGCCATGGTCACCCCCCCAGCGATTCCAGGTACCGTTCGGCATCCTTGGCGGCCATGCAGCCGCTGCCGGCCGACGTGATGGCCTGGCGATAGGCGAAGTCCTGAACATCGCCGGCGGCGAAAACTCCCTTGACACTGGTGGCGGTCAGGTTCCCCTCAAAGCCGCCGCATTTCGTCCTGATATACCCATCCAGCATGTCCAGCTGCCCCTCAAAAACAGTCGTGTTCGGCGAGTGGCCGATAGCGATGAAGACACCGTGCAGTGCCAGCTCCTTGGTGGATCCGCTCCGGTGGCGGATGCGCATCCCGGTCACACCGCCTGCATCACCCAGAACCTCATCGAGCTGGTGATTCCATTCAATGGTGACATTCCCCCCCTTGGTCTTCTCGATCAAGCGGTCAGTCAGCACCTTTTCTGCACGGAATTCTTCGCGACGATGTACAACGGTTACATGCCGCGCAATATTTGAAAGATAGAGCGCCTCCTCAACCGCCGTGCTCCCGCCTCCGATCACCGCGACATCCTTGCCGCGGTAGAAGAACCCGTCACAGGTGGCGCAGGCTGATACGCCCTTCCCCTTGAAAAGGGTTTCGGAGGGGAGTCCGAGATATTTGGCCGATGCGCCGGTGGCAATGATCAAGGCGTCGCAGCTGTAGCTGGCTGAATCACCCTGCAGCAGGAACGGCCGCTGCTTCAGATCAGCGCGTATGATGTGGTCGTAAATCATCTGCGTGTTGAAGCGTTCAGCATGGAGCCGCATCCGCTCCATCAATACCGGCCCCTCAACCCCCGCATGGTCACCCGGCCAGTTATCGACTTCAGTGGTCGTAGTCAGCTGCCCGCCCGGCTGCAGACCGGTGATGAGTACCGGGGCAAGATTAGCGCGTGCTGCGTAAACGGCAGCCGTATAGCCGGCCGGACCGGCGCCGACAATAATGAGTTGGTGATGAATCGGATCCATGTTTCCTCCTGAAAATATTCTCTGGAACTGTACCAGTAAACCGGCCGCTTGCCAAGTATGTTTGACCGGTGCCGCCTCATCTGCTAG
>VFJM01000417.1 GCA_009886055.1 Geobacter sp.
AATGTCTGGGGGGCACCGGCTGTCTATCTGAAAGGTGTTGACTGTCAGTACTGTTTGACTTCTCCGACGGCCACCACTTGGGAATACAAGCTTTCTCTGAAAGAGATTGAAGAACGGCTGCGGGCGGGCGGGCATAAGGTGTCAGGGCTGTATGATATAAAGCCGGGGCCGCTCAATTCGCGAGGCCGCCTCAAACAGGTCGCCCTGTTCGCGTCAAAGGGTAACGTCTTGATTAGCGGCGAACAGTTTCGCAAGGCTGTCGGGTATGGCGTCATAAAGAGTACCCGCTTTACTCTGAAAAACTCGAAGAACGAAATCAGTTTTTCCGGAAGCGGTAACGGGCATGGTGTCGGCCTGTGCCAATGGGGCTCCAAGCAGCGTGCTCTCGACGGTTTTGCCTATGGAGAAATTCTTTCCTACTACTATCCCGGCACGGAGTTGAAAAAGCTCTCTGAAATTCGTTGACCGCAGGATTAGAATGCAGGGATTTAATGCTTGTCAAGGATTTTACCTACCATCTGCCGCAGGATTCGATTGCCCGTCACCCGCCTGAAAAACGGGACGACTCGCGTTTAATGCTGCTCGACCGCTCGTCCGGATCAATCGCTGAAGATATATTCTGTAATCTTCAGATGTATCTGCGTCCGGGTGATCTGCTGGTTATGAATGACACGCGCGTCATACCTGCCCGGTTGTTCGGCCGCAAACCGACCGGCGGCAGGGTTGAAATCTTTCTTCTGCGCCGTTTGGCCGGCACTCCGGAACGATGGGAATGTTTACTCAGGTCGTCGAAGAAATTTGGGGAAGGGCAGAGCATTCTGTTTGAGAGCGGTATGACCGCTGTTGTACTGTCCCGTTGCGTTTCAGAAAACTGGCTGGTCGAATTCACCGGGGACGAGCCGTTTAACCTCTGGCTGGAGCGTGAAGGCCACATACCTTTGCCCCCCTATCTGCAGCGTGATGACTGCAGCGATGACCGTGAACGGTATCAGACGGTGATTGCGCGGGAGCCGGGTGCGGTTGCCGCTCCGACCGCCGGTCTTCACTTCACCCACGAACTGCTGGCCCGGTTGGCATTGAACGGTATCAAAACCGTCTTTCTTACGCTGCACACCGGACTGGGGACCTTTCAGCCGGTTCGCGTCCGGCATGTTGAGGAACATCAGATACATACGGAACGCTATGTCATTTCTCCCGATACCGCAGATGCGGTCAACAGGACAAAAGCCGCGGGCGGCCGTGTCATTGCGGTCGGAACGACATCCGCCAGAACGCTGGAGTATTCAGCACAGCAATCCGGGCAGGTTGTTACCGGTTCCGGAGAGGCGGACATATTTATCTATCCCGGTTATCGCTTCAGAGTAGTCGACGCCCTGATCACCAATTTTCACCTGCCGGAATCGACGCTCCTGATGCTGGTTTCTGCTCTTGCCGGCCGTGACTTTGTGCTTGACGCCTATCGCGAAGCGGTATCCCGCGGGTTCAGGTTTTACAGTTACGGTGATGCGATGTTCATCTCTTGAGGGGTTGTGTGTCAGAAACATTTTCTGTAATTCATCGCGATTCATCAAGCAAAGCGCGAACCGGCTCTCTGAAAACTCCTCACGGCGAGGTTGAAACACCGATTTTCATGCCGGTCGGCACCAACGCCACCGTTAAAGCGATGACGCCGGAAGACCTTCACGCCGTCAAGGCGCAGATCATCCTGGCCAATACCTACCACCTCTACCTGAGGCCGGGGCATCGCCTGGTCGAGCAGTTGGGGGGGCTGCACCGCTTCATGAACTGGGACAAGCCGATACTGACCGACAGTGGCGGCTTCCAGGTTTTCAGTCTCGGTGAATTACGCAAAATCAGTGAAGAAGGGGTCAAATTCCAGTCGCACCTGGATGGCTCATATCACATGCTGACACCCGAACTGGCGACCCATATCCAGGAGGCGCTGGGTGCGGATGTCATCATGTGTTTTGACGAATGTCCGTCTGCCACGGCTGATTACCAGTATGTCAGTCGCTCCCTTGAATTGACGGCCCGCTGGGCCGGGCGCTGCAAAAATGCCCATACCCGTGCCGGGCAGCAGCTCTTCGGGATTATTCAGGGGGGTATGCATTACGATCTGCGGGCCCGCAGTGTGAATGAAATCTGCACGATCGGTTTTGACGGCTACGCCCTGGGCGGCCTGTCGGTCGGAGAAGAAAAGGAGCAGATGTACGGGGTGATGGAGTGCTGTTCCACTCTGCTGCCGCAGGATGCTCCCCGATACATCATGGGAATTGGATCACCCGAAGATCTGGTGGAGGCCGTCTGGCACGGATATGATATGTTCGACTGCGTCATGCCGACCAGAAATGCCCGCAACGGCATGCTTTTTACCAGCCAGGGGCGGGTCAACATCAAGTCGAAAATATATGAAGAAGATGCGGGACCGCTCGATCCCGCCTGCAGCTGCAAGGTCTGCAGAAACTATTCGCGTGCCTACCTGAGGCACCTGTACCGGTCGGGTGAGATTCTGTCGTCGCAGCTGAACACCTATCATAATCTTCATTTTTATCTTGACCTCATGCGGAGAGTCCGGGGAGCGATCCGGAATAATGGTTTTGACGAATTTCGCAGGCAATTTAAATCGACGATGCAGCAGAAACAATAAACTGAAAAGGGAGGATAACAACATGTTTGGATTGGCTTTTGCGATGGGAAGTACTCCGGGTGGAGCAGCAGGTGGAACCGGTGGAGGAATGGCGGCGTTTCAGCAGGTAATTCCGCTGGTTTTCATGTTTGCAATTTTTTACTTTTTACTCATTCGTCCCCAGCAGAAAAAAGCCAAGGAACACAAGGCGCTGCTGGATGCCATGAAAAAAGGCGATAACGTGATCACTGCCGGTGGTGTGCATGGCAAAATCATCTCAGTTGATGATGATATTGTGACGCTTGAGATCTCAAATAATGTAAACATAAAAATTGCGAAAAGTTATATCGCTGCAATGAAAAAATAACGAGTTCATCATCCATCTGGAAAGGAGTACCAAGCATTATGCCGAAAGGAACTGGCTGGCGTATTAGCCTGATAGGCATCTTTGTCCTGCTGTCGTTTCTGTATCTGACACCAACTCTGGTAGCAAAGCTGCCGACCTGGTGGAGCGGGCTATTACCGAAGGACAAGATTCATCTCGGGCTTGACCTGCAGGGTGGCACACACCTGGTGATGGAGGTCGATACCCAGAAGGCGGTTGAAGGGTCTCTGGATCTCGTTGCCACGGATCTTGAAGATACGCTGAACAGCAAAAATCTTCGTTTTAAACGCATTTCAAGAAACGGGTTCGATAAGGTGTCCGTGGTGCTGTACGAGAAGGGGACTGCCGATACCGTACAAAAACTGATCAAGGACAAATATCCTTCCTATGAACTGAGCCCGACGTTTGATGAAGGAGGTTTTGTCGCCCTGACGTTGCGGGTAAGCGACAAGGATGCGCAGGATCGCAAGGACAAGTCTGTTCAGCAGGCCCTTGAAACGATCCGTAACAGGATTGACCAGTTTGGCGTTTCGGAGCCTACTATCCAGCGGGAAGGGATCAATCATATTGTTGTCCAGCTCCCCGGCATCAAGGATCCGCAGCGCGCGATTGAACTTATCGGGCGTACTGCCAGGCTGGATTTTAAAATGGTGCGCGAGGATATCTCGCCGACATCCGGAACCATTCCTGATGATGCTGAGCTGCTCAAGGAAAAATCCGTTGATTCCAAAACCGGCGCCGTTACGGAAATTCCGATCGTTGTCCAGAAAAAACCGATGATCACCGGTGACCTGTTGACGGACGCTCAGGTCAGAATCGATTCACAGTTTAATCAGCCATATGTCGGGATTGAGTTTAATTCTCTGGGCGCCAAGTTGTTTGATCAGGTCACTGCAGCAAATGTCGGCAAACGGTTTGCTATCGTGCTTGATAACAATATTCACTCCGCTCCGGTCATACGTGAACGGATATCCGGCGGCAGCGCCCAGATATCGGGTAGTTTTACTGAAAAAACCGCTGCCGACCTTGCGATTGTACTTCGGGCCGGAGCATTGCCGGCACCGGTCAAGATCATCCAGAACGTTACCGTAGGCCCCTCTTTGGGACAGGACTCCATCAACAAAGGGCTGTATGCCGGTCTGATCGGAGTGTTGCTGGTCGTTGTTTTCATGGCTGTTTATTACAAGCTGTCGGGAATGATTGCCAACCTGGGGATGATTCTGAACATCCTTTTTCTGATGGGAGCGCTGGCCGCGTTGGGCGCCACTCTCACACTGCCCGGTATCGCCGCTATCGTACTGCTGGTTGGTATGTCGGTTGACTCGAACGTCATTATTTTTGAGCGTATCCGTGAAGAGCTCAAGTTGGGCAAATCCCCCAAAGCGGCT
The DNA here is from genome assembly GCA_009886055.1 of Geobacter sp. GTDB lineage: Bacteria > Desulfobacterota > Desulfuromonadia > Geobacterales > Pseudopelobacteraceae > JACRCG01. Next base: position 4,400 of record VFJM01000417.1, read on the forward strand.
CTTGATTCCGGTTACGACAAGGCTTTCCTGACGATTATGGACTCCCATGTAACCACCTTGATTACGGCCGCTGTTCTGTTCCAGTTCGGCACCGGTCCGGTAAAAGGTTTTGCAGTTTCCTTGAGCCTGGGGGTTATCATCAATCTGTTTACCTCACTGATCGGGACCAAGGTGACTTTTGACCTGTTTCTGGATCGGGGCAAAGTCAAAAAAATGAGCATATAGGGGGTAACACCGTTCATGGAACTTCTTGGAAAAACAAACATAGATTTTATTGGCATGCGTAAAATTTCCTTCATCATATCGGCGATTATTTCGATTGTCGGTATGATCGGGGTCATTCAGGTCGGCCGCGGCGCGGCCAATATGGGCATCGACTTTTCCGGCGGCACCTCGATGCAGCTGAAGTTCAGCAAACCGATCTCGATTGCCGACGCCAGAACGGCACTGCACAAGAACGGCATAGCCAAGGCCGATCTGCAGGAAATAAAGGACGGCAACAAGCTGCTGGTCAAGATGGCGGGGGCTGCGGTCGGCAAGCCATCAGAAATGGTGCAGACCGCCTTCAAAAAGGAATTTGCGGATAATGCCTTCACGGTGGAAAGTTCAACAGAAATCGGACCGTCCATTGGCGACAAGCTGCGCAAAGACACCCTGATCGCCGCGCTGCTCTCAATGCTGGGGATTATCATGTATATCGCCTGGCGTTTTGACTTCAAATTCGGAGTGGGAGCCACTCTCGCCACCATGCATGATTGTCTTGCGATGTTTGCCGCTTTTTATCTGATGAACAAAGAGATCAACCTGATGTTCATCACTGCCGTACTGACAATAGCCGGTTATTCACTGACAGACACGGTTGTGGTTTTTGACCGGATTCGTGAAAACCTGCATAAAAATCTGAAAGGTGCGATGAACACCATTTTCAACGACAGCATCAACGAAGTGCTTTCCCGTACGATCGTTACTTCGACGACGGTATTTCTCGCCGCTATTTCTCTCTTCCTTTTCGGCGGCGAAGTAATCCACGATTTTGCCTTTGCCCTTCTGGTCGGCGTGATTATAGGCACCTATTCATCGGTATTTGTTGCCAGTCCGATCGTGGTAATTCTTGAAAATCGCGCCTTGGCAAAAAATACAAAAACCGCGTAATATGATTATCTATTCAAAACGGAGAGGTGTCCTGTGAACAAAGAATCATCCCTCATAGCAGTTGTTGCCCTTATCGTCGGATTGTTGGGAGGGTATTTGATCTTCAGCATCAGCAATGCCGGTAAGGCCCAACAGCCGAATGCCGCTATCCCGTCCGGCGCCGGATCACCCACCGACTATACACAGCGTATTGCCCAGGCCGAGAAGGTTGTTGCACAGGATCCCAAAAACCTTAACGCCTGGATTTCTCTGGGCAATGATTATTTTGACACGGAGCAGTCCCAGAAAGCGATCAACGCGTACGGTAAAGCTCTCGAAATTGAACCGAATAACCCGAATGTTCTGACTGACCAGGGGGTCATGTTCCGGAAAGTCGGCTGGTATGACAAGGCGTTGATAAATTTTGAAAAAGCCAACAAGATCGATCCGAACCATCTGCAAAGCCTTTTCAACGCCGGAATTGTATATGCGGTCGATTTGAAACAACCGGAAAAGGCGACTCCGTATTGGAACAGGTATCTGAAGCTTGACTCAAACAGCCCGACCGCCATTCAGATCAAAAGTATGATGGAACAATCGGGCAAGGCCATGGCGCCGTCGATGAAATAACTGAACTGATAAACAGGACAAGTTTGTTAACGAAGTCATTTTCTGCCAGCCCCAATAAACGTATCCCCCGCCAGTCGGGGGATTTTTTTTCGCAAAAGGTACGGACGGGATGCAAAAAAAATGGGTTGTCAAAACAGCCGGCGATGCTAGAATTGTGGATCTCTCCCGCTCTCTCGGAGTGGGGGCCATAACCGCCCGGATTCTGATCGGCAGGGGGGTAGACACCGTTGAAGGCGGCGTGCTGTTTCTCTCCCCGACGCTTTCAGCCATGCCCGATCCGTTTCTGTTGAAAGGAATGCAGGAAGCGGTAGAGCGGCTGCTGCGGGCTCGAACAGCTGCCGAAAAGGTGTGCATATACGGCGATTATGATGTCGACGGCATTAGCGGCACGGCTCTGCTGGTTTCTTTCCTGCGCCGGGTAGGGGTGACCTGCAGCTATTTCATTCCCAACCGTTTTGACGACGGCTATGGTCTTAACGAAGATGCTCTTCAACAGATTATCGATTCGGGTGCCACGCTGATCATGTCTGTTGATTGCGGCATCACGGCGGTAAAGGAAGCAGCCTTCTGTCAGCAGGCCGGTGTCGACCTGATAATACTGGATCATCATACGCCCGGGGAGAGCCTTCCGGAAGCCGCCGCAGTGGTAAACCCTCTTCAGCCGGGCTGTCCCTATCCTTTTAAAATGCTGGCCGGGGTCGGTGTTGCCTTTAATCTGCTGGTAGCGCTGCGCAGCCGCATGAGGCAGGAGGGGGTATTCAGTGCGGGTGATGAGCCGGATCTCCGGGACTGGCTTGATCTGGTCGCACTCGGGACGATTGCCGATGTGGTGCCGCTGGTTGGCCAAAACCGGCTGTATGTCTTTTTTGGGTTACAAAAGCTTGAAAACAGCTGCAGGCCCGGAATTGCCGCACTCAAAAAGGTCGCCGGAATCATGGAGGCGGTCACCTGCGGCCAGGTAGGTTTTCGACTGGCGCCGCGCCTGAATGCTGCCGGTCGCATGGAAAGCGCGGTGCCGGGAGTGCAGTTGCTGCTCAGTGCGAGTAGCGACGAGTGCTCCATGATTGCCGACGAACTGGATACGGCAAATGCAGAACGCCAGTCGGTTGAACGGAGCATCCTTGACGAAGCCGTCGCTATGGTTTCCGGCGGCGACAGCTATCCGGCCTGCAAGAGTATCGTGCTTGCTTCTTCTGCCTGGCACCAGGGGGTTATCGGGATCGTTGCTTCCCGTCTGGTTGAACGCTTTCATCGCCCGACAATCCTGATTGCCATCGATGAACATGGAGCCGCAAAAGGTTCCGGGCGCAGTATCCCCGGTTTTCATCTGCTGGAGGCGCTCGCCGCCTGTTCTGAACATCTCCGGCGTTTCGGGGGGCACCGGTATGCGGCCGGTGTCGGTTTGAAAAGTGACGGTATTGATGATTTCGCTGCCGCCTTTGAAGCTGTTGCAGGTCAGATCCTGGGGGATTCCGAGCTGGTGCCGTTGCTTGATGTTGATGCTGTCGTGTGCCCGGCTGAAGTGGATCTTGCCCTGGCTCATGAGTTGTGCCGCATGGAGCCGTTTGGCGCCGGTAATCCGGAACCGACCCTGATGATGCGCGGAGTCACGGTTGTGGAGCGCCGGATCGTCGGAGACGGGCATCTCAAACTGCGTATATCGACTGAAGGGCAGGTTTTTAACGCCATTGCGTTCAGGCAGGCAGAATGTCCGACTGACGGGCCGCTGGACATAGCGTTTTTTCCGGAAACTAACCGCTGGAACAACTCAACCACACTGCAATTACGGATTAAAGCGATTCGAAAGGCGGAGGGGTGATGCAACGAAATGAACGTTTTGACAGCGCCGACCGGATCATAAAAATCGGTTTCTGGGTCAATGCCGTATTGATGGTTCTGAAGTTGTCAGCCGGCCACTGGGGAAACTCGGACGCCGTTTTTGCCGATGGCATCGAGAGTGCGTGCGATTTTGTCGCGATATTTGCAACAATGAT
>VFJM01000252.1 GCA_009886055.1 Geobacter sp.
TGCTCAGGCTGTATTCAGCAACCCTGCGAGCCTGACCCTGCGTAAAACTGTCTTTAAGTTCCAATGCTCCCAGAAGTGCCTGAATTATATCGTTGAATAAACAAGAATTCCATATTTCCTGCGGAGTGTCCTGGACCAGCATGGCTTTGGAAATCGAAGCCGCAGTGTGGCGGCCGGCCAGTCGGTCGGCTACCGCGAGTCCGAAGTGGATTGCAGTGCCCGGTCCCCGGCTGGTAATAATGGTGCCGTCACTGACAACCGGCGTGTCTTCATAGATACCGCCATTCAATTGATCACGATATGACGGATAACAGGTCGCCTTTTTGCCACGGAGCAGGCCGACTGCAGCAAGCACAATCGGGGCGGCGCAGATGGCGCCAATCAGTTTTTCTCCGGACGCGAATTCATTAAGGAGTGCATGAATGCGAGGGTCGGCGTTAAGATTGTCCGTGCCCGGTTGTCCGCCCGGGAGGATGATCATATCGAAAATACCGGCAGCGACTGCATCTATCGTTGTGTCAGGTATAATACAGACATTGTGGGCGCCTGCAATCGGACCGGGCAAAAGCCCGGCCAGAACAACTTCAATTTCTGCTCTGCGGAGTATGTCAACTACCGTCAGGGCCTCGATCTCTTCAAAACCCTGCGCCAGCGGCATGAGAACTTTTGCCATATATTCCTCCCCTGTAGTACAGAATCTGGAGAATGTAAGCTAAAATAAACAAAAACACGCAGAACAGCAGCTTCCAACAGGTAGTAAATTATATCAGGGAAACAGGTCTGCATCCTTGAATGATCGGCCTTCACGGTCTTTGGCAGAAACATTCGGCTCTGCGTCCAGCGGCCAGCGTATGGCCAGATCGGGATCGTTCCAGGCGATGCAGCGCTCATGCTCCGGCGCGTAATAGTCAGTCGTAAGATACAGAAATTCAGCAACGTCGGATGTTACATAGAATCCATGGGCAAAGCCGGGAGGTACCCACATCTGGCGCTTGTTTTCCGCCGAAAGCACTGCCCCGAACCACTGCCCGAAACTTGGCGAACTCCGGCGAATGTCAACGGCGACATCGAACACCTCCCCTGTCGTGACACGTACCAGCTTTCCCTGGGGTTGCTGCATCTGATAATGAAGCCCGCGCAGCACACCGCCTGCGGATCGTGAATGGTTGTGCTGGACAAACCGGACATTCAGCCCGGTAAGATCACGCCAGGTACGTTCATTGTAGCTCTCAAAAAAGAAACCGCGATCGTCGCCGAACACTTTCGGTTCCAGGATCAGGACATCGGGAATGGTTGTCGGGATTATTTGCATTAAGGAATCTCCTGAATAAGTAACCAGGTCCGGTTACGGCTGCTTCTGCGCAACGTAGGCACTGCTGCGGCCTTCGGCAAAAGTCAGGTGGTGAACCATGGCATCGCGGGCAGCCTGAGGATCTCTTGCTTTGATCGCCTGTACGATAGCGCTGTGATGTTCAAACAGAAGCTGATGGTCTTCATGGGTCAGATAGACCGCGCGCCAGACTGTTTGCTGAAACTCTTTCATCGCGTCAAACAGGCTCTGCATCAGGTGCAGCCAGACAATGTTATGGGTGGCACGGGCAATAACTATATGCAGATTGGCATCAAGATCTTCGGACGGCTGTTTCAACTCAAGATTATGCTTCATGCCGGCAATAATCTCATCCATGCGGCGGATATCATCAGGGAGCGCGCGTTCTGCGGCATACCATGCGGTCCATGATTCCATGCTTTTACGGACTTCGATTACATCGAGCGCCCGATCCTGCTGTACGCGGATCAGTTCGCTGAGCGGGTTGGAGGAGGAGGTCTCCACCAGAGACATGACAACAGTCCCCCCCCCCTGGTACGACATGACCAGACCGGACGAAGCCAGCACGTTCAACGCTTCGCGCACAGATGGGCGCGAAACTCCGAACATCTCGGCCAGCTCTCGCTCCGGCGGCAGTTTGTCACCCGGTGCAAACTCTCCGGACAGAATCGAAGAACGAATCTGTTCAGCTATCTGAGTTGAAACTTTTTTGGGCTTGATCGGTTGAAAATTCATGGTCTGTTCCTAATCAAAAAGGGGTGTCATAACGGCACCCCTTTCTTTTATAGTATTTTTTACTGTTCTGCAACCGGATCGACGTCAAACATTCATACCAAGAGCCAGTATTTCAGTCAGGTGCATGATTTTGACCTCCGGGAGATGATCCGCCAGCCCCTTCTTAAGTTGCAGCAGGCATCCCGGGTTGCTGGTCACTAGAATTTCAGCGCCAGTTGCGCGTACTGTGTCCAGCTTGCGCTGCAGAATCAGGTCGGACATCTCCGGTTTGGCAATGTTGTAGGTGCCCGCGCTGCCGCAGCACGCGTCGGCTGTTTCCAGCTCTTTGAATATCAGCCCCGGTACCAGTTTGAGCAGATCGCGCGGTTCCTTGCGAATCCCCTGGCAATGGGCTATGTGACAGGGATCGTGGTAGGTGACCTTCATGTCAAGCGGCTTGAGTATTGCGCGCAGCTCATCGGCATGCAGTGCCAGAACCTCCGAAATATCGCGCACATTAGCACTGAATGCTGCGGCCGGCCCACCCTCGATATGGTGCCCGTATTTCTTGAGTTCAGCCCCGCAGCCGCCGCAGTCGGTGACGATAAAATCCACCTCGTAGCCGCCGAATATCTCTATATTGGTGCGGGCGGCCTCTTTGAGGCCGGCCAGATCACCACCCAGCATGTTGGGCGCGCCGCAGCAAACCTGGTTTTTGGGTGTGATGACCCGGTAGCCGAGCGAGGAGAGCAGCTTGATTGTGGCGCGACTGGCATCGCTGAATATCAGACTCATGACGCATCCAAGGAAAAACCCGACGGTACCGCGTTCCGTGCCGATCGCCGGTGTAATATCATTTATTTCCTGGCGCAGCGGTTTGGAGGGGAGGGGAGGTAACAGTTCTTCCATCCGCTCCAGCGGTTTGGGGAACATCTTGAGGATACCGAGTGTCCTGACCAGTTTCTGCAGGCCGCTGTTCTGATACAGCCGCATCGGTGCCATGGAGGTTTCAAGGCGATCAGGATGAGGAACAAGTTTACGAAGAATAAGATCCTCCATGAAACCGAGACCGGTCTCACTTTTTTTCTCGCAGGTAAATTCCGCCACCAGTTCGCCGGCATTGACCCCGCAGGGGCAGGCCGAGGCGCAGGCCTGGCAGTCGAGGCAGAGTGAGAGGTATTCGAGAAGGCGTTCCGACTGGTCCAGATCGCCTTCCTGCAGCTTGCGGATCAGTGCAACCCGCCCGCGTGGCGAGGCGGTTTCAAGGAA
>VFJM01000032.1 GCA_009886055.1 Geobacter sp.
AAGGCCGATTTTTACGTTCCGCAATTGCAAAAACGTTCCACGGAATCTGCAATTGCATCAAAAAACAACAGTCTCGGAGTTATCTTGAAATTTCCATTTAATTAGTACGGTTAAGTCATGATGCCGTTGTGGATACATACTTCACCATAAGGAGCGACCATGAAGCAGTTACAGCAGGCTGTTATCGGTTTCGGTACACAGGGGAAGGCCCGTGCGGAAGCCATCATAGCGTTAATAAGAAAACATCCACCGTTTTATAATCACCACGTAACTAACTGATATTTTAACGTTTATTTCCGGCAATGTTTGGCATAATTCGTGAGAACAACATCTTAATGGTGACATACTTCCATCTTTGGGCAGACATGACGGTTTTCCTCCATGCCGCCTTCGTGCTCTTCGTTCTTCTCGGCGGGCTTGCCGCGCTGCGGTGGCGGCGTCTGGCGTGGTTCCACATTCCTGCCGCACTGTGGGGAGCGATCATAGAACTGGGCGGATGGATATGTCCGCTTACCTATCTGGAAAATTATTTCCGCCGGATGGGTGGAGGCGCCGGCTACGGCGGTACATTCATTGAACGCTACCTTGAGCCGATACTCTATCCTCTCGGTTTGACGCGCCACAACCAGATGGTGTTCGCCCTGTCGGCGCTGATTTTCAATCTGGCAATCTATATCCGTTTCTGGAGTCATCGTTGTAAACAACCAGACAAGAGATAAATCGGAGGCAGAAATGAAGCTCTGGATAATGTCGCTGTTGCTGGCGCTGACGATTCCTTGTTTAACAGCGATAGCAAAAAAGGAAGTAGTGCGGATGGATTCATTGACAATTTCAAGTTCGGCTTTCAGCCATGGTGAGGCGATACCTGCCCGCTACACCTGCAACGGCGCCGATGCCAGCCCACCCCTTGTCATCGGCAAAATACCGCCGACGGCGCGGTCGCTGGCGTTGATCATGGATGATCCGGACGCACCTGCAGGAACATGGGTGCACTGGGTTGTATGGAACATCCCGGTTCAGACGCGGGAGATCCTTGAGAACACCCTGCCGCCCGGTGCCAGTCAGGGGAGGAACGGCTGGAAGCGCAACAGCTACGGCGGCCCCTGCCCGCCATCGGGGACGCATCGCTACTTTTTCAGATTATATGCCCTCGATACGTCACTTCAGCTCACTTCTTCAGCCACAAAAGCCGATCTTGAGCGGGCCATGCAGGGGCACATCCTGGCAAAGGGAGAGCTGATGGGAACCTACCGGAGGCGCTGAAACAGGCCTGTTCCACTAATAACCGCACGGAGGAACTCACGATGTCACTGCCACCGCAGCTGCGTAAAATATCACCCACCGTATGGGAGCTCCCGATCACCTACAAGGAGGGGATGCGGGTTCCGGCGCGGATTATCGCCCCGGAGTCGCTCCTGGCCGGCATGGAGGCGGGCGTCTTCGACCAGGCCGCCAACGTAGCCTGCCTCCCCGGTATCCTCAACTACTCCTACTGCATGCCTGACGGCCACTGGGGGTACGGCTTTCCGATCGGCGGCGTGGCGGCTTTTGATCCGGCCACCGGCGTGATCTCACCCGGAGGAATCGGTTTCGACATCAACTGCGGAATGCGTCTCTGTCTGACGACCCTGACGGAGGAGGAGGTACGGCCGCGCATCCGCGAACTGGTGGACGAGCTGTTCTTCGCAATCCCGACCGGGGTCGGTTGCACCGGCTTTGTCCGCTGTTCGCGGAGAACATTCCGCCGGGTGATCGAGAGAGGTTCCCGCTGGTGTCTGGAGAACGGCTACGCAACCCCGGAGGATCTGGAAATGACCGAGGAGGGTGGCTGCTTCGAGGGGGCCGATGCCGACGCATGCAGCGACAAGTCCATCGAGCGTGGTTACGACCAGATCGGTACCCTCGGTTCCGGCAACCACTACTGCGAGATCCAGGTTGCACGGCCGGAAAACATCTTCGACGAGGCGACCGCCCGGGCCTTCGGCATCACCATCCCCAACCAGGTGATGATCATGTTCCACTGCGGCAGCCGCGGCTTCGGGCACCAGGTGGCCAGCGACTACCTCCAGTCCTTTCTAAAGGTCATGACCACCAAATACGGGATCAAGTTCTACGACCGGGAACTGGCCTGCGCCCCCTTCCGCTCCCCCGAGGGGCAGGCCTACTTTGCCGCGATGAAATGTGCGGCAAACATGGGTTTCGCCAACCGCCAGGTGATTCTCCACCGTATCCGCGAAGTGTTCTCCCGCGTCTTCCGTCGCTCACCCGAGGATCTGGGGATGCGCATGGTATACGACGTGGCGCACAACACCGCCAAGCTGGAGAACCATCTGATCGACGGAGAACAGCGGGAGGTGCTGGTGCACCGCAAGGGGGCGACCCGCTCCTTCGGTCCGGGGATGCCCGGCATTCCCGACTGTTACCGTGAAACCGGCCAGCCGGTCATCATCGGCGGCAGCATGGAGACCGGCTCCTACCTGCTGGCAGGTCTGTCAAGCGCCGCCCCGACCTTTTACACCACGGCTCACGGCAGCGGCCGGACCATGAGCCGCCACCAGGCCAAAAAGATGGTCCAGGGACGGAAACTGCTTGGTGAGATGGAGCAGCGCGGAATCCACGTCCGCACCTCCTCTTACGGCGGTCTGGCCGAGGAGGCCGGCCTGGCTTACAAGGATATCGACGTCGTAGCACTGGCAACGGAAGAGGCCGGGCTGAGCAGAAGGGTCGCAAAACTGGTGCCGATCGGCAATATCAAAGGGTGAATAACAGGGGTGTATCAAGGAGTGAACATGCCGTTCCGCTTTCATGATGATATATCCACCGCCGATGTCGCCTTCGAGGCCTGGGGTGGGACTCAGGAGGAGCTGTTCATCTCCAGCGCCGCCGCACTGCTGCGCACGATGGCGGAAGCTCCGGAGCAGGTGGAGCGGCGGCAGGAGCTCACCATCAGGCTTGAGCATGAAGAGCTGGATCTGCTGCTCTTTTCATTCCTGCAGGAACTGATCTTCTATAAAGATGCCCGCCGGTTGCTGTTGCATGCCGACCAGGTGCGGATAGAGGAACGGGGTGGCACATTCACCCTGGAGGCGATCGTCAGCGGGGAGGAGATCGATGCGGTCCGGCACCGTCCGCTGGTGGATGTCAAGGCGGTCACGCTGCACCGTTTTCAGGTCGGGTACCAGGGGGGGGTCTGGAAGGCTGCAGTGGTGCTGGATGTGTAGGAACCTGTCCGGTCGCAGGGGGATTTGTGTCCGGGAAAAGTTTCAGTTTCGGAAGGATCACCCGGTTTGAGATGAGCTTCGAGGTGGAAAGGCTAGGAGCAGTACGGCCGCCAGGCAGGCCATCCCTGCTCCGAAGGAGAATGCCGCCTGGGGAGATATTTTCTGCCAGATTACGCCGAAGATCAGGCTGGCCGGCAGAGAGCTGATCCCCACGGCGAAGTTGTACCAGCCAAAGGCGCTGCCGCGTTCGGTCGGCTCGGCAAGGTCGGAGAGATACGCTTTCTCGGCTCCCTCTGTCATGCCGTAAAAC
>VFJM01000134.1 GCA_009886055.1 Geobacter sp.
CCCAGGAAATGGACTTCAACGACATCCGCACTACGCTCCAGGCGCTGATGGCTATCTACGACAACTGCAACTCGCTGCATACCAACGCCTACAACGAGGCGGTCACTACACCGACCGAAGAGTCGGTGCGGCGTGCCATGGCGGTCCAGATGATCATTACCAAAGAGTTCGGACTGGCCAAAAACGAGAATTCACTGCAGGGCTCCTATATAATCGAGGAGTTGACCGATCTGGTCGAAGAGGCGGTCATGGCCGAATTCGAACGGATCGACCAGCGGGGCGGCGTGCTGGGTGCGATGGAGACCCAGTATCAGCGCTCCAGGATCCAGGATGAGTCGATGCTGTACGAGCACAAGAAGCATAACGGCGAACTGCCGATCGTCGGAGTCAACACGTTCCTCAACCCGCGTGCCGACGAAGAGGGGTTCAATGTCCCGGGCGAACTGGCACGGGCGACCAAAGAGGAAAAGGAACAGCAGATCCTGAATCTGCGGGCATTCCAGAATCTCAACAGGGAGAAAGCGCCGGCGGCGCTCACGCGGCTGCAGGAAACGGCCATCGCCGGCGGCAACATCTTCGGCGAGCTGATGGAAACGGTCAAAGTCGCATCGATGGGGCAGATATCGCACGCACTTTACGAAGTCGGCGGGAAATACAGAAGAAACATGTAGGAGTGACCTATGGACATCTTTCAGGTAATTCGTGATCGTCGCAGCATCCGTAAGTACAGGGATACACCGGTTGAGCGCGAAAAAATTGAGCAGGTGCTGGATGCGGCCCGGCTGGCGCCCTCCTGGAAAAACCTCCAGTGCTGGCGTTTTCTGGTACTGACAAATCCGGAGCGGAAAGAGGCCATGTTGTCGGCCTTCGCAGATGATAACCCCGGGAAAAAGGCGTTTCTCCAGGCTCCGGTTGCCATTGTCGTCTGCGCTGATCCGGCAGAGTCTGATCTGAGCCACGGTATCGAGTACTTTGTCGCTGACGCAGCCATCGCCTTTGAACATATCTGTCTGGCAGCCCATGCCCTGGGGCTCGGTACCTGCTGGATGGGGCTGTTTGACGAGGCGGATATGAAGGCGAAGCTGAAAATTCCGGACAACATGCGGGTTGTCGGTGTTACTCCGCTCGGTTATCCCGATCAGGAGCCACGGCCCCGTCCCCGCAAGGAGCTGTCTGAGATCGCGTTTTTTGACGAATGGAAATAAAAAAACATTGCTGCAGGAGACCATCATGATTACCCGCAATGAAGCAGAGCTGAGAACAACCGGTATGCAGAAGCTCCTCAAGGAAAAGGGGCTTGACGGAGCGCTGTTTATTTATCCGATCGATGTCTATTATTTTACCGGCACACGCCAAAACTCCACCCTCTGGATACCTGCCGAAGGCGAGCCGATGCTGCTGGTGCGCAAGAGCTATTCGCGCGCAAAAGAAGAGAGTCCCCTTGCCGATATCAGGCCGTTTCCCTCCAGCAAGGATTTTCCGGCACTGTTCGGTGACCATCTTAAAAAGATAGGTTTCACCTTCGACGTGGCACCGGTGCAGCAGTTGAACTTCTACAACAAGCTCCTTCCCGGTCGAGAGTTTATCGACATCTCGGGCCAAAACCGTGAACTCCGCTCCGTCAAGACCGCTTTTGAGCTGGAGCAGTTGCGGCTTACCGGCGCCGCAAGCTGTTCGGTCTATGCCGCCATCCCCGAATTCCTCAAACGCGGCATGCGCGAGATCGACATTGCGGCAGAACTGGAATGCCGTCTGCGCAAGGCCGGCAGTGAAGGGTACGTCCGTATGCGCTCTTATAATCAGGAGCTGTTCATGGGGTTGGCCGTCTCGGCCGGCAGCGCGAGTTACGGCTTCTTCGACGGCGCCGTCACCGGTCGCGGGCTGTCAAATGCATCGCCCCACGGAGCATCAAGAGATCTGATCCGGGAGAACGAACCTATCCTGCTGGATTATTCCTTTGTCCGGAACGGCTACATAACCGACATGACCCGCGTCTTCGTATTCGGGACACTCGATGCCGAGTTGCAGCGCGCCTTCGATCTCTCCCTGGAAATCCAGGGTGCCCTCCAGCAGGCACTGAAACCGGGGGTGATCTGCGAAGAGCTGTTTTTAATGGCGTCAGCCATGGCGGACGCGGCCGGTTTTGGCAAGAACTTCATGGGGATGCCGGGTGAACAGGCCAAATTCGTCGGACACGGTGTCGGTCTTGAACTGGATGAACTCCCGGTTTTAGCCCAGGGGTTCAAGGCGCCTCTTCAGGTCGGCCAGACCATAGCCATTGAACCGAAATTCGTTATTCCCGGGAAGGGTGGCATCGGTATTGAAAACACGTTTGCCGTCACCGCTTCCGGTGGCGAGAAAATTACCGATATGCCGGACCAGATAATCTTTTTATAACAGCTCCCCGTGATTTTACCGGTACGGTTATGCTGTCCGGGGGCTCCTTCTGTAAGCGGGACGGGCAATCCTGCACTACCTGGCATTACCAGCTATGCTGCTGTAAACGCAAACAGCTAAAATCGTGTTATAACGTTCTGTTGACATGAACGTAAAGGGTATATATAGTTCAGCACATCAAATCAGTTACGGAGGCGGGAATATGAAGGAAGAAGTCTATGTTATTGACGGTATGAGGACGCCGTTCGGCTCTTTTGGCGGAGTTTTGTCGGATGTTGCCGCGCCGCAGTTGGCCGCCACGGTTATAAAAGGACTCCTGAGCCGGAATGCATTGCCGGCTGAGGCGGTGGGTGAAGTGATTCTCGGGCAGGTATTGAGCGGCGGCTGTGGGCAGGCTCCCGCCCGCCAGGCGATGCGGGCGGCCGGTTTGCCGGATGCCGTCCCCGCCCTGACGATCAACAAGGTCTGCGGCAGCGGCCTCAAGGCGATAATGCTGGGGAGTGACTCGATACAGCTTGGCAATGCCGATGTGGTGCTGGCCGGCGGCATGGAAAACATGTCTCTTGCCCCCTACTTCCTTAAAAAAGCGCGTAACGGATACCGCATGGGAAATGGCGAAATTATCGACCTGATGGTCTATGACGGGTTAACCGATCCCTATACCGGTGTCCATATGGGCGATATCGGCGAGAAAAGCTCTGCCCAGAACGGCGTTGGTCGCGAGGAACAGGATGCCTTTGCCATTCGCTCCTTCAAACTGTCGCAAGCAGCCATCACGGCGGGTGTATTCAAGGATGAAATTGCGCCGGTGATCAAGAGTCAGCGCGGGGTGGAAACGGTCGTCACCGATGACGAGGAGCCGTTCAAGGTTAATTTCGACAAGATTACAACCCTGAAAACGGTCTTTAAAAAGGATGGCACCATCACCGCCGCCAACGCCTCCAGTATCAGCGACGGTTCGGCCATGCTGCTCCTCGCCGGTAAACAGGCGCTGGCAAAACACCATCTGACCCCGAAGGCGCGCATTGTTGCATACGCCACCGAGAGCCGCCATCCGGACAATTTCCCTGATGCGCCTATCGGCGCCATTGAAAAAGTCTGCGCCAGGGCCGGTCTTTCCCTGGATGACATCGATCTGTTTGAGATTAACGAGGCGTTTGCCCTGGTTACGCTCCTGGCAATCAAGGGGCTGAAGCTGCCGGAGGATAAGGTCAACGTTAATGGCGGTGCCTGCGCTATCGGCCATCCGATCGGTGCCAGCGGTGCCCGTCTGGCTTTGACGGTTGTCCGGGAGCTGCACAAGCGCAAGCTGCGCTACGGCCTGGCCACGCTCTGTATCGGCGGCGGTGAAGCTGTTGCGGTAATCTTTGAGAGAGTTTAGTGCGTTAGAACCCATTTCTGCGTATGTCAGCAGAAATGGGTTCGTTAACCCACTTATCCTATGTATAAAGCTAGGGGGCAGGAATGATTAAAACAGTTGGTGTTCTCGGAGCGGGTCAGATGGGCAACGGCATTGCCCACGTTTTCGCACAGTACGGCTATCAGGTGATCCTGTTTGATATTGCTCAGGCCCAGTTGGAAAAGGCTCTCAAAGCCGTCAGCCAGAATCTGGAGCGTCAGGCTAAAAAGGGTGCTATTCCGGAGGCGCTGGTAGGAGAAACGCTCGGGCGGATAACGACCACTCAGGATATGAACGATCTGGCGGGGGTTGATTTTGCGGTTGAAGCGGTTACTGAACATGAGCCGCTCAAGCTTGAGATCTTCCGCAAACTTGATGGAATCGTAAAAGCGGGGTCCATTCTGGCATCAAACACCTCGTCAATTCCGATTACCAAGATTGCATCCGTCACCGGCCGTCCTGACAGGGTCATCGGTATGCACTTCATGAATCCTGTGCCGGTCATGAAACTGGTCGAGATCATCCGGGGACACGCCACCAGTGATGATACGTTTGCGCAGACCGCCGGACTGGTAGCAAAACTTGAAAAAGAGATGGCGGTATCACAGGACTATCCCGGTTTTATCGTCAACCGTGTTCTGATACCGATGATCAATGAGGCGGTCTTTGCCCTGTATGAAGGTATCGCAACCGCCGAGGATATCGACAAGGGGATGAAGCTCGGTACCAATCAGCCGATGGGGCCGCTGACTCTGGCTGATTTTATCGGACTGGATACGGTGCTGGCGATCGCCAATGTCCTCTATGACGGATTCAAGGATCCAAAATACCGTCCCTGCCCGCTGCTCGTCAAGATGGTGAACGCCGGCTATATGGGGCGCAAATCGGGACGCGGCTTTTACACATATTAACCGCTTCGCCTCGTTCACCCTTTCGTCGCCGCCGTGGTCTGAACGCGAAATCGAACCGGCAACAGGAGAAAAATAACATGGAATTCAAGAATCTTTTGATCGAAAGCAGCGACGGCATTACGACTCTGACTATCAACCGGCCTCAGGTGCTGAACGCACTCAACAGCGATGTCGTGCGGGAGCTGGAATGCGCCCTGTACGAACTCGATCTGGATGCGGCGGTCAAGGTGGTTGTTGTGACCGGCGCGGGAGAAAAAGCCTTTGTTGCCGGGGCTGATATTAAAGAGATGTCCGAACTGACTTCTTTTGAGGCACATGAATTTGCCCGCAGGGGTCAACGTCTGATGCTGCTGATAAACAGGATGCGCAAACCGGTCATTGCCGCCGTTAACGGCTATGCGCTTGGCGGAGGGCTCGAACTGGCGCTGGCCTGCGATTTTATTTATGCCTCAGAAAAGGGCAAGTTCGGCTTTCCTGAGGTCGGTCTGGGGGTTATCCCCGGTTTCGGCGGCACACAGAATCTGGCGCGCCTGATTGGTCCAAATAAGGCCAATGAGCTGGTGTTTTCCGGGCGGATCATCAGTGCCGCAAAAGCTCACGCATGGGGCATGGTCAACGAGGTTTTTGCGCAGGAAGAGCTGCTGCCGAAGGCGCTGGAAACCGCACGTGAAATCGCCGGCAAGGGTGCACTGGGCGTGGCGTATGCCAAGGATGCCATTGTCAGCGGGTTGAGCATGACGAAGGAAGACGGTTGTCGCTATGAAGCATCCCTGTTTGGTGTGCTGTTTGCGACGGGCGACCAGCGCGAGGGGATGGGGGCGTTTCTCGAAAAGCGTACGGCAGAATTCAAAGGCAAGTAAAAAAATACGGGGGGGAAAACAATGAATTTCGAACTGAGCCAGGATCACAAAGTTTTGCAGTCTGCGGTACGTGACTTCGTAGAGAAGGAAATCAAGCCGATTGCCATGAAAATCGACGAAGAACATATGATTCCCGACGCGCTGGTAAAAAAGATGGGAGAAATGGGCTTTCTCGGCAGCTATTTCCCGGAGGAATACGGCGGGGCAGGGCTGGATGTGCTCTCCTATGCCATCGTGGTGGAAGAGGTCTCCAAGGCGTGCGGATCGAGTGGCGTTTTGATTTCGGCGCATACCTCCCTTGCCAACGGCCCCATTTATACCTTTGGCACCGAAGAACAGAAGAAGAAATGGCTCCCGGCTCTCAATACCGGCGAAATCATCGGCTGCTTCCTGTTGACTGAACCAAATGCCGGCAGCGACGCCGGCGGAACAACCACCATGTACAAGCGGGAAGGTGACGAGTTCGTCATCAATGGCGGCAAGATTTTCATCACCAACGGTGGTTACCTGGGAACCGGCGTGCTGTTCGCCTCCCACGACCGCTCCCTCAAACACAAGGGGATCAGTGCCTTTATCGTCGATTTAAAATCACCGGGGGTCACGATCCTTAAAAACGAAAACAAGATGGGGATTCGCGGCAGCTACACCACCGCTTTTGCCTTTGACAACCTGCGCGTGCCGGTAGAGAACCTGCTCGGTCAGGAAGGGAAAGGATTCAATGTCGCCATGGACACCTTGAACGGTGGTCGCATCGGCATCGCCTCCCAGGCGCTCGGCATTGCAGAAGGCGCCTTTGAGCGGGCACTCGCCTATTCCAAGGAGCGCAGGCAGTTTGACCAGTCGATCAGCGAGTTTCAGGCAATCCAATTCAAACTGGCTGATATGTACTCCCGCATCGAAACCAGCAAACTGATGATCTATAAAGCTGCCTGGCTGAAGGACAACAAGAAAAACTACACCATGGAGTCGGCGATGTGCAAGATGCTGGCATCCGAGGCAGCAACGTATGTCACTAAAGAAGCAATGCAGATTTTTGGCGGCTACGGTTTTATCTGCGATTACGAGATAGAGCGGATGTACCGCGATGCAAAGATCACCGAGATTTACGAAGGAACTAATGAAGTGCAGCGATTGGTCATTTCCAAGCTGCTGCTTTCGTAATACATCGCATCCTTAATACTTGACATGTGCGTTAAGTAACATTATATACGACACAGAAGATATCAAGTCAAGAGAGGTATTATCTGTGGAAGCAACTCGAGAAATTTACTGGAACATCGGCCATGGCGTTGTCATCCCGATGTATATTCTGGCATTTGCCGCCTTCGGCGTCATTGCCTGGGGATTCTGGCAGCGCCTGCCGATCTGGCGTCAGGGCAAACCGCTTGACCGTTTCGACCGCTACGACGAGCGGGTCAAGCGGATGATTTCTGAAGTTTTCAGCCAGTCAAAAATCTACCGGGTCACCGACGGCGGCGTATTTCATTCAATCTTCTTCTGGAGCTTCCTGGTCCTCTTTGCCGGCACGATGCTGGTCATGTTCCAGGCCGACTTCTTCACCCCCGTGCTGCACGTCAACCTCCTCTCCGGCGAATTCTACAAGGGATTTTCGCTGGCTCTCGATGTTGCCGGTATTCTCGCCCTTGTCATGCTGGCAGGGCTCTTCATCCGCCGATTCATCATCAAACCCGAAGGGCTGGAGATCGTCAAGGACGACTACCTCGTCCTGCAGCTGCTCTTTGCGATCCTGATCACCGGGTTCCTGATCGAAGGGGCCCGCATGGCCGCCACCGAACTTCAGCAGAACCCCGCCCTTGCCAGCTTTTCACCCGGCGGCCAGCTGGCCGGTCAGCTCTTTACCTCCCTGAACGCAGGCCCCCTGCTCCTCAGCCACAAAATCCTCTGGTGGCTCCACTTCGCCCTCGTTCTCGGCTTCTTCTGCGCGGTCCCCTACACCAAGCTGCGCCACATACTCACCACCAGCGCCAACGCGTTTCTGGCCCCCTTTGAACCGAAAGGGAGCATAGCCACCATCAACCTTGAAGACGACACAGTCGAACAGTTCGGCGCCGCCGCAATAACCGACTTGAGCTGGAAAGACATCTTCGATGCCGATGCCTGCACCTCCTGTAAACGCTGCCAGGACCGCTGTCCGGCGTACGCAACCGACAAACCGCTCTCCCCGATGAAGATCGTCAAGCAGATCGGCGAGATGGCCGTCGGCAATCCGACCGGCAACCTGATCGAAACAGTCAGCCAGGATGCCCTCTGGTCCTGCACCACCTGCCGCGCCTGTCAGGACATCTGCCCGGCCAACATCGAGCATGTCAACAAAATCCTCGAGATGCGCCGCAACCTGACCCTCATGGAAGGCGCCTTCCCCGGTGACGAAGTACGCAGCGCCGTCAGCAACATCGAAGTCAACGGCAACCCGTTCGGCCTCGCCTACGCCGCACGAGGCGACTGGGCTGAAGGGCTGCAGGTCTCGCACATGGAACAGGATGCCGACGTCGACATCCTCTACTTCGTCGGCTGCTACGCCTCCTTCGACAGACGCAATCAGGCGATCGCCCGGAACTTCATAACGATCTGTGCCGCCGCCGGAGTAAAAGTCGGCATCCTCGGCAAAGAAGAAAAGTGCTGCGGCGAACCGGTCAGAAAACTGGGGAACGAATACCTCTACCAGATGACCGCCGCTGAAAACATCGAACTGATCAAAGCCTACAACGTCAAAAAGATAGTCACCACCTGCCCGCACTGTTTCAACACCCTGGCGCGCGACTACAAAGACCTCGGCCTGGACATCCCGGTTGAACACTACAGCACCTACATCAACACCCTGCTGGAGACCGCCAGACTCAAACTGACACCGGAACCGTTCAGTTTCACCTATCACGACTCCTGCTACCTCGGGCGCTACATGGACATCATCGACCAGCCGCGCGCCATCCTTAAGGCAGCCGGGGGCTCACTGACCGAAATGGACAAAAGCGGCTACGACAGCTTCTGCTGCAGCGCCGGCGGCGGCCGCATCATCGCCGAAGAGAAGCTCGGAAGCAAGATCAGCGAAGCCAGAATCAAGATGGCCACCGACACCGGCGCGCCGCTGCTGGTCTCCAACTGCCCCTTCTGCCTCACCATGTTCGAGGACGGCATCAAGACAGGGGGCGCGGAAGAGCAGCTGCAGGTCAGAGACCTGGCCGAGATCGTCGCCGAACGGATACGCGCATAAACAAGGCTAAAAGATATTTTCAGGAGGAAACAACATGAAACTGCTTGTCTGCATCAAACAGGTCCCTGACCTGGAATCCCGCTTCAAAGCGAACGCCGAAGGAGTCTGGTACAACGAAACCGACCTCGCCTTCCGCATGAACGAATATGACGAATACGCCGTCGAACAGGCCGTTCAACTGCGGGAGAAACTGGGGGAGGGCACCGAACTGACCGTCCTCTCGATCGGCCCCGACCGCGTCGTCGAAGCGATCAAGAAATCCCTCGCCATGGGATGCGACAACGCCGCCCATATCCAGGACCCGGCCGCATCGGGCAAAGACCCCTGGCAGATCGCCTCGATCATCTCCTCCTACGCCAAAGGCAAAGGGTTCGACATCATCTTCACCGGCATGCAGTCCCAGGACCGCGGCTCGGCGCAGGTCGGCGTCACGGTAGCCGAACAGCTCGGGCTCTCCTGCACCACCACGATAGTCGGCTTCGACTACGACAACGGCACGATCACTGCCAAACGTGAACTGGAAGGGGGCATCAAAGGGGTCGTCAAGCTGAAAACCCCGGCACTGGTCACCTGCCAGATGGGACTCAACATACCGCGCTACCCGACCCTCCCCAACATCATGAAGGCCAAGAAAAAAGAGATCGTCGCCATACCGGTCGCCGACCTGCTCAGCGAAGAATCCCTCGCGACCACGGCCAGCTTCCACCCGCCGGCCAAAAAAGGTGGCGGGATCGTCCTCGAAGGGGATGTAGCAGATCTGGTCGAGAAGGTGATAGCGATACTCAAGGACAAAACCACGGTGTTGAGATAGGAGACAACCATGAAAACATTATTGATAGGCGAATACCGTGAAGGAAAACTGCTCGACTCCACCTACGAACTGCTCGGCTTTGCCGGACAGCTCGGCTCCGAAACCGCCATGCTGATCGTGGGGAGCGAAAATCAACTCCCCGCCTACGGCGGCACACTCTATCTGGCCGATGCGGCAGCGTGCGGCGAATACAACCCCGACCTGCACAAGAAACTGATCCTCGAAGCGGTGCAGCAGGAAAACCCGGACTACATCGTATTTGTGCACTCATCATACGGCTGGGACCTGGCCCCGCGGGTTGCAGCCTCCCTCAAGGCAGCGCAGATCTCAGAAGTGATCGCCATCCAGGACGGCGGCTTTGAAGTCGGCTGCTGCAACGCCAAGATGCGCCGCAGCGTCAAGCCTGCAACCTCAAAAGCGGTCCTGACGATCCAGGCCGGCGCCTTTCCTCCCCTTCAGCCGGGCGGCTCGCCAACCATCCGGAAGCTGGCTGGCGATGGCGGTGGTCCCCTCGAATTCGTCGGCTATGAACCGGCAGAAAAGAAAGATGTCGATCTCGGCAAGGCTGAGATCATCGTCTCCGCCGGCCGCGGCATCGGCAAGAAGGACAACGTCCCGGTCATTCAGGCATTGGCCAAGGCACTCGGGGGCGAGATGGGCGCCAGCCGTCCGGTGGTTGATGCCGGGTGGGTGGAGCACAGCCATCAGGTCGGCACCACCGGCCAGACGGTATCTCCGAAGCTGTATATTGCCTGCGGGATCTCGGGTGCCATCCAGCATCTGGCCGGGATGAAGAAATCTGATTTCATCATCGCGATCAACAAGGACAAGGATGCCCCGATCGGAGAGGTGGCCGACGTACTCGTCGTGGCCGACGTGATGCAGTTCGTGCCGGCGCTGACGGCGAAAGTAGCGAGATGACTGGCATGATGAAAGGGCTGGCCGGCATCAAGATTGTGAATCTGGCGGCCAATCTCCCCGGCCCGGAAGCTGCTCGGCGACTCAGCCGGATGGGTGCGGAGATCATCAAAGTTGAAACGCCGTCCGGGGACTTGATGGAGATCTACCACGCCGGTTGGTACAGGGAGATGGCGGCCGGGCAGACGCGCGTCAGGCTCGACCTTAAATCCGATCAGGGGCGCGCAGAACTTGACCGATTGCTCGACTCTGCCGATCTGCTTATCAGCGCCAGCCGCCCCGCCGCGATGGAGCGTCTCGGGCTTGACTGGGGGGCTCTGCATCAAAAATTTCCCCGGCTCTGCCAGGTAGCCATTGTCGGCTATCCCGCCCCCCGCGAAAACGAGGCGGGGCACGATCTTACCTATCAGGCTTCGTTAGGGCTCCTCACCCCTCCACACATGCCGCGCACCCTGCTGGCCGACATGGCGGGAGCCGAGATGACGGTTTCCTCCGCACTGGCATTGTTGCTAAGACGCGAGCGTGGTGGAGACGCGGGGTATGCCGAGGTTGCACTGTCGGAGGCGGCCGCGTCACTGGCCGAACCGCTCCGCTATGGCTTGACGTCACCCGGTGAGCTTCTGGGTGGCGGAATTCCCGAATATAACATCTACAAAACCGCGGACGGGTGGGTTGCTCTGGCCGCTCTGGAACCGCATTTCAAAAAGCGCCTGGAAGACGCGCTTGCCGTATCAACACTGGACCAGTATCGGGCAGCCTTTGCCGGCAAAAACTCGGCCTACTGGCAGGAGTGGGGACAGCAGTTGGATGTCCCGATTGAAACGGTGCGCGAAAGATAGCCATTCACGTTAGTTGATGTATCCAATAATCAGGAGGTGCGAATGTTTCTTGATCTAACCGAAGAGCAAAAGCTGATCCAGGATACCGCCCGGGATTTTGCCAAGGCGGAACTGGCACCGGTAGCGGCGGCGCTTGACCAGAGTGACGATAGGTCACCACTGCTGGCAAACCTCAAAAAGCTGTCCGAGCTCGGATTCATGGGGCTGAACGTCAGGGGGGAATATGGCGGTTCCGAGGCAGGAGTGGTTTCCTTCAGCCTCGCCATCACCGAAATTGCACGGGCCTGCGCCTCAACTGCGGTAACCGTATCTGTCAGCAACATGGTGGCGGAGGTGATCCAGGCGGTCGGCTCCGAGGAACAGCGCAAAGCATATATCCCCAAGATATGTTCCGGCGAATATGCAGCAGGAGGCTTTGCCCTGACAGAAACCTGCGCCGGTTCCGACCCGGCCGGAATGTGCGCCCAAGCCGTGGATGACGGCGACAGCTGGGTGCTGAACGGCTCCAAGATATTCATTACCAGTGCTCCCTACGCCGGAGTCTTCGTAGCATGGGCGGTGACCGACAAGGACGCGCCGAAGGGGAAAGGGATCAGCTGCTTCCTGGTGGAAGGGGGAACCAAGGGGCTCATCATCGGTAAAGAAGAAAAGAAGATGGGACAGCACGCGTCTGCAACCAACGAGGTGATCTTTGATGAGTGTCGTCTCCCCAAGACGGCACTGATGGGGAAGCTGAACGACGGCTTCCGGATCGCCGCCGGGGAGCTGGCCGGTGGCCGGATCGGCATCGGTTCTCTTGGACTGGGAGTAGGGCTGGCTGCCATGGATTACGCAACCCGCTACGTATCCGAGCGGAGTCAGTTCGGACAGAAGATCAGCAACTTTCAGGCAATTCAATGGATGATCGCCGATGCCTATACCGAGCTGGAGGCCGCCCGGTTGCTGTTGATGAGTGCCGCCTACCGCAAGGAATCCGGCAAGTCCTTTGCCAAAGAGGCGTCGATGGCAAAAATGTTCGCCACCGAAGCTGCTAATCAGGCCTGCTACAAGGCGCTCCAGATGCTGGGAGGATACGGCTATACACAGGATTACCCGGTGGAGCGTTATACCCGTGATGCCCGTATTACGGCCATATACGAAGGAACCAACGAGATTCAGCGTTTGATCATATCACGTGAAATTCTGAGAAATATCAGCTAGCCCTGATAAAAAGGATGGGTGCATTTACGTAGTTGTTTTCTGCCAGAAAACAACTGCTAACTTACTAAGGAGGCAGGCATGAGTACCAGCAAACGTATTACCCTGCAGCACGCCGCCGAAATCATCAAAGACGGCTCCAGTCTCACCTTTTCAGGGTTCACCATCTGGCGTCGGCCGATGGCAATTGTTTTTGAGCTGATACGCCAGCACAGGAAGAACCTGCATCTGATCGAGGTACAGGGGGGCTCCCATACCGAATTTCTGGTCGGGGCGGGGTGTGTCGATATCTGGGAATCATGCTGGGTCGGTCATGAGCTGTACGGCAAGTACGGGGCCAACCTCTCGCGCAAGGTCGCCGATAAGCAGATCATCGTCGAGGATTACAGCCATGCCGAGATGATGTTCCGTTTCGCCGCGGCCGCCGCCGGTTCGCCCTATGCGGTTACGCAGACCTCGCTCGGAACCGATATCCATAACCCGGAATACGATATGCTCGGCCGTGCCGGACTGCGTGACGGCAGGCGTATCGCAAAACACAAATACCAGTTTACCGAAGACCCATTCTTCGGAGCCGGCTCCCAGGTGCTGATTCCTGCGGCCAAGGTTGATATTGCGGTCATGTGTGTTCAGCAGGTCGGTGAGGAAGGGACCGTGCGGGTAAACGGGCAGTATTACTCCGATCCGGAAGTAGCGCGTGCGGCCGACATCACGATTGTCATGGCCGAGGAGATCGTGCCGGAGGAGTATCTGCGGCGCAACGCCGATCAAAACACCATCGCCAGCTTTGAAGTTGATCATATTCTGGAATGCCCTTACGGCGCGCATCCGACCGGTATGTTCGGGCGCTACGATGTTGACGGCTCGTTCCTCAAGGATTTCTACGGCCGTACCAGAACCCAGGAAGGGTTCGACGATTTTGCCAACGAGTGGATACATGGGCAGAACCATATGAGCTATCTGGAAAAACTGGGGTGGCCGCGCATGCTGAATCTCAAGGCCAATACGGCGCTCAATTACAGTGTTCGTGAGAAGGGGGGTAAATAACGATGATAATTGAATATGCGACTCCTGAAGAATACGGCCTGGCCGATCTGATGTGCTGTGCCGCTGCACGTGAAGTGCAGGATAATGAGGTGGTTTTTGCCGGTACCGGTTTGCCGATGGTGGCGATCATGCTGGCCCAGAAGACCCATGCCCCCAACCTGAAACTGATCTTTGAGGCCGGTACACTTGATGGGCGTCCACCAGAAATTCCGACGTCCGTCGGTGATGCCCGTTGTGAAATGGGCGCATCCCGCTCATCCGGTCTGTACGACGCATTCAGCATCGCCCAGCGTGGCTACGTTGATCTCGGCTTTCTCGGGGGGGCAGAAGTTGATGAATACGGCAACGTCAACACCACCTGCATCGGCGACTATCTTAACCCCGAGCTGCGCCTGACCGGCAGCGGCGGCAACCCTGATATCAATTCGTTTGCCAAGCGGACAGTTTTCATCATGGTTCACGAAAAGCGGCGCTTTACCCCCAACGTCAGCTACATCACCAGTCCCGGCTGGCGGGTTAAAAAATGGCCGGGGGGGGAATTCGTCCATCGCCGCGAACTGTACGGCGCCGCGTATCGCGGCGGCCCTTCGGCAGTCATCAGCACGGCCGGAGTATTCCGCTTTGACGAACAGAGCGGCAAGATTTATCTGGATACCTGCCATCCGGGAAAGACTCCTGATGAAATCAGGGAGATGTGCTACTTCGATCTTGACATATCCCGCGTCAACGGTGA
>VFJM01000121.1 GCA_009886055.1 Geobacter sp.
CGCGCATGCACGATACGCTCAGGGATTCGCTCGTGATCGAAATGGGTGATTTTTTCGCGAAGAATGAAATCCTCCAGAAGGGTAGGGCCGTGCGGATTGGCCCTGAGCGAATTTTGATTATCGGACAGCGCGACGCCCTGATTTGTGGTGAGCGCGGGGTGCTCTCCACCGGCGATCTGGTGCAGTTCGCCGCCGGCAGCCAATTGCTTGTCTCCCTTGGGATACGAACCCTTTTCCTGAGTGTTTTTTTCAGAGTAATCCGTTGTCATTTCTTTTTTCATTTATCTATCTCCTTTGTGATTGTTCAGCCATCAAGAACTCTGTACGGCATTCATGATTGGTATGGCTGACCCCTTACATTGAAATAAGCCTGCCGTTGCCCGGTGCAATCCCACCTTCTTTCCGCCTCCAGTCCTCTTATCCGTCCATTCAGAGACAAAAAAACCGGGTGCAAAATATCAATGGATATTTCGGCAACCCGGCTGTCTCGGAGAGACCCTGTGAGCTTTCCGACCCATCCTCGCGGACGGTTTGGCATTATCGATTAACCAGCGTAATTCTTTTCGGTGGACACTCGAAACAAGTATTACAAAATTTCAAGCCATGTCAAGGTGAGTGCCTCACATTAATGCCATTTTCATAGTCGATTCTCCTCTTGTTTAGTAATGGATCAGGCCCGTTTCTCGGGCATTCCGTCATATTTTGCAACCCATTCCGGTTTGTCACAGAATACAAAACTCAAGTTCATGTGGTCACGTTCATCCAGGCCGATGCGTCTGAACACATCCGCCCAGGTCGGCAGCGCTCCGCGTTCTTTCACCTGTTCATTATTGACGGGCTGTCGTTCCCACTCCGGATGTTCTTCAACAAATTGCGCGTACACATGTTCGGCATGGTCCTCGAACTCCGCGTTGAACAGGAACGCTCTGCGAATGCCGGTCAATGCCATCACGTGCATTAACAGAGCATAAAAGCCGACCATAAGAAGGGGGATTGGCGGAAACAGATACCACGGGTCCTTGATCCCATCCTCTTTCATCTTCTCGTTGACGACCAGCAAGTGCCAATACTCATTATCCTGAGCTTCGCGCGCCCACATCATGATTTTGCGTGCCTCTTGCACCAATGCCCGATCCCGGTAATGTTGCGTCATGCGTGCATACTGACGTGTTTCCCAGGCGCGGTAGGGGATGCTGGCCAGAATCTCTATGAGCTTGACCTTGGGAAGCGTTATCTTTCTTCCCGTAATCAGGTCCATAGACAAGAAAAATATTTTTGCCGCAAGCGAATACCTGTATCGCGGCCTCTCTCTGGACGCTTTCTGTTCTTTCTTGAGATCAGGGATCATTTTTCCACCTGGACTGATTTTTCATGACTTCCCGGCTTCAGCACAGACCGCCGCCTGCTTTATCGGCATCACGGCATGCTATTTAAAACGGGATCTGACCGAATCAATGGCCTCACCCAAGGCGGTCCAGGCCTTCTCGACGTCCGATTTCAGCTCTTCCCAGGCGCTTTCTCCAGCCTGCCGAAGTTTCTCGATCTTCTGCCGGGCAACCGCCTGCTTCGCCTTCAGAGACTCAATCTGCTCGTTGTACTCGTTCTTGACCTCTACCTTGACTTTGCCTGCCTTGGCGGTCAGCGTGCTGATCTCGGCATTCCACTCTTCCAGTTTTGTCTGCATCTTACGGATGTACTCATCTCTGCTGCTCATGGGTTGTCTCCTCTTATGGGGTTACCTTGCTGAGAGGCTCTGGTTTCAGTACGGTCAAGTAGTGCCAGTACCGCTTTTGCCGCGGCCTCTGACGACGCGGGATTTTGGCCGGTGATCAAGTTGCCATCGCGAACAGAGTATGATTGCCAGTCAGCGCCTTTGGAATATTTCCCGCCGTTTTTCTGTAATTCATCTTCTACCAGGAACGGTACGACATCAGTCAGTCCAACGGCGGTTTCTTCCGAGTTGGAGAATCCGGTGACGGATTTTCCCTGCACCAGCGGCGAACCATCCGGTGACCTGGCATGGCGAAATACGCCCGGTGCGTGACAAACAGCGGAAACGGGCTTGCCTTGCGCATACATGGTCTCGATTACGGCAATGGAATTTTTATCCTCGGCAAGATCCCATAACGGGCCGTGGCCGCCGGGGAAAAACAACGCATCGTACCCGGCGGGTGAAATGTCACTCAGTTTTACAGTATGTGCTAAAGCTGCTTGCGCTTCCTTGTCGGCGTTGAATCGCTCTGTTGCGGCTGTTTGAGAATCTTTTTCTGCGCTCTTCGGATCCAGGGGAGGTTGTCCGCCTTGTGGGGAAGCCAGGGTGATTACAGCTCCGGAATCTTTGAAAACATAGTAAGGGGCTGCAAATTCCTCCAGCCAGAAACCTGTTTTCTTACCTGTGCTTCCAAGTTTGTCGTGTGAAGTCAGTACCATCAAAATTTTCATGGGAATCTCCCTTTATCGGAACACCAATTTCGCTCCTCGTTCCTTCATTACGTCTATTTAAGTCGGGCTTCGACCGCTTTCCAGTCAATGTTTTTGAAAAAAGCCTCGATATAATCGGCCCGTTTCAGGCCGTAATCGAGCATGAAGGCATGTTCAAAGACATCCATGACCAGTATCGGCATGCATCCCGCCGGATGCCCTTCATCATGTTCGTTGATCCAGCAGTTAAAGAGCCTGCCGTTGACATTGTCCTGGTAGAGAACGGTCCAGCCGATGCCGCGCATCACCCCTGTTGCCCTGAAATCCTTTTGCCATTCTTCGATGCTGCCAAAATCCTCAATTTTCTTACGCGCAAGCCGGCTGTTGACATCGACTACCCCATTTCCACCCAGCGCATCAAAGTAATATTCGTGGAGGCGCATGCCGTTGAATTCCCAGCCGAGTCTCCGCTTCAGTTCCGCAAACTCGGGGGTGGCGGCCTTTTCTTCTTTAAGCATCTTTTTCAGGGTGTCCTGCACCTTGTTAGTATTGTTCACATACCCCTGGTAGAGGGTAAAGTGGTTGTTCAGCAGCGCCTCGCTGAAACCTGCCATTCCGATAAGTCGTGCATAATCCTTTGCCGAGTACGCCATGATGTTTCCTCCGTTCTATTGTCTGTGCGCTTAAGGGAAAGCGTGACTCATGAAATGAGCAGCCCATCCCACACGCTTTATCTAGAGAAATGAATGGCCTGCGGAGCAGGCCATTCAGGAAGTATGCTGAAATAAAGGAACTTTTTACTTGATTTGTCCTCGGATTTCACCGTCAGGATTGGCATCGGTGTGAACATTGACGTAGGTATCACCCGATTTGATAAGCTGCACCAGATCATCGATCGATTTTCCCATGAGGTCGCCCGACAGGTCTTTATCCGTAATGGTTCCCTCTGACAGGGTGCCGTTGAATTTACCTTCCTTTTTCGGCCCGTTGAAGAGATTTGCCAGCGGCGGGCCGTTCTTCCCCTTCATGCCACGGTGAATATGTGCAGCGGTTGAATTCTCGATGTTTTTCACGACCAGCTTGTAACTCAGTTCCTTTCCGTCGCTGCTCAGCTTGAACGTGACATCCCCTTTGGCCTTTGTCTTGACGCTCGGTACCTCGTTATTTCCCGTGAGTTTGGCGTGGAAACTCTTTTCCGCGGCGAATCCGGTCGAAACAGTTAAAATGGTGGCCAGAATCACGAACAACAATAATTTTACCTTATCCATGTCTCTTCCTCCTTTTATTTAAAGTTAGTTGATTGACCTAACCCTGACGAGAGATATCGTTGCCTCTTTCCGTGAATGCATGCACCTGACAATGACATTCACAAAACCGCCAGGAATGAGGTGGAGCTCGTGGTCTGACAGTAGACTTTCCACCGCTCATTTGAACCTCCTGTAGAGTTCATTTTCGCAGAAAGCACGATAGTGTCGATGCCCTGTCCAGCAGGTAGTAATATGCAACTAATATGCCAGAGAAGAGCTGCGGATACATCATGTGCAACTGTCTGATTATACGATGTACAATGGAATAGACAGGGTGAGGAAGGTAATGAAAACTGTCAGAGAATCCGTCGATATATACATGACTGTCACATATAACGGATCACGTTGAGGCAACTTCCCGTTAGAAGAGGGCTTTAACGCGCCGAGAACTCTGCAAGCTGAATCTTACACTTGTGTTGAAGAACTTTACAAAATTTATCGTGCTGATTGTGGATTTCGGAATGAGTGCGGTTAATTTGAGATACTCTGGTTTGGAGCATGCTTTGCCCAGCCTGCCTCACTTGGCAATCAGGATCCCAAGCGAGCGCCCGGGGAGGCGGTAACTGGCAGCGGTGATGGTCTGCATCTCATCCCAGGGCACTATGTCTTCGGGTGAGGCCAGGGATGTGTCGATCCAGCGATGCCAGGCGCCGCCCGGAAGCTTTTTAGGCGAGGGGAGACTGAAGGTGAGCGGTTTCCAGTAGGCATTGACCATGTAATGAAAGACGACCCGCCCGGCTGCGCTCCGGGCCGTCAGTGCTATGCTGTGTGAGTCATGGCTCAAGTCCGGCGTATGCAGCCGTACGCCATGCCACTGCAACCGAGCCTTACCGAGAAGCTGGTTCAGAGTCAGTTCCTCCACGGTGGTGTGGTTGTGCATGAGCCGTGCAGCAATCAAAAGCCTGGTGAAACGGTGGATGTCTTCGTAACGCGCGAGCAACCCCCAATCAAACCAGCCGATCTCGTTGTCCTGACAGTAGGCGTTGTTGTTTCCCCGCTGACTCCGCCGTGCCTCGTCCCCCATCAGGATCATCGGCGTGCCGAGGGAGAGAAGGGTTACTGCCAGGAAGTTTTTTACCTGCCGGTTGCGGAGTTCCTCGATAGCCGGGTCGTCGCTGGGCCCCTCGAAGCCGCAGTTCCAGCTTGTGTTGGAGTCGGCCCCGTCCCGGTTCTGCTCGCAGTTTGCCTCGTTGTGCTTACGGTCGTAGGAAACCAGATCGTTCAGGGTGAAACCGTCATGGCAGGTGATGAAGTTTATGCTCTGCTCGGGTTCACGCTCCTGGTGGCCGTAGATGTCGGGACTTGCCAAAAGACGCGATACGAAGCGGTAAATCACCCCGTTGTCACCCTTCATAAAACTGCGCACGTCGTCGCGGAACTCCCCGTTCCACTCTTTCCAGCTGTCACCTATGAAACTGCCGACCTGGTACAGTCCACCCACGTCCCATGCTTCGGCGATGAGCTTTATTCCCGCCAGTGCCGGGTCCGATTCTATATCCCAGATGATCGGCGGATCTTTGAGCGGATGCCCCTGGCCATCCCGTGACAGTATGGATGCCAGGTCGAAGCGGAAGCCATCAACATGCATCTCCCTGACCCAGTAGTTAAGGCTGTCGATGATGAGCCTGCGGACCACGTGATGATTGGCGTTCAGCGTGTTGCCGCAGCCGGAGTGGTCGATATAGGTCCCGTCCGGCGCCAGGGTGTAATACACGTCGTTGGCAAATCCCCGGTAGCAGAACGTCGGCCCCTTATGGTCACCTTCGGAGGTGTGATTGAAAACCACATCGAGTATCACCTCAATACCGGCACGGTGCAAAGCCTTGACCATGTCGCGGAACTCGTTCAGGGGGCCGAGCGGCTCCTTGCAGGAGCTGTACGCCGCATGGGGAGCGAAAAATGAGATCGGACTGTATCCCCAATAGTTGCACAGGCCAAAAGGGGCGTCATGCGGGTCAAACTGGAAGATCGGCAGC
>VFJM01000161.1 GCA_009886055.1 Geobacter sp.
CCATTGCCCCTTTTCTGGATGCGGCCAATATCGACCTGAAAGGTTTTACCGAGGAGTTCTATCGCGATGTTGTCCACGCCCGCCTCTCAGAAGTGCTGGATTCAATCATCGAATATCGGAAGCAGGGGATCTGGCTCGAACTCACCACCCTGATCATCCCCGGGCTCAACGACACCGAAAGCGAACTGCAGGGGATAGCTGAGTTCATCGTCGCCAACCTGGGGATCGACACCCCCTGGCATGTAAGCCAGTTCTACCCCACATACAAATTAACCGACCGGCCGCGGACACCGGTGGCCACCCTGCGCCGGGCTCGTGACATCGGTCTCGCCGCCGGGTTGCGCTATGTCTACGAGGGCAACGTGCCCGGCGAAGGCGGTGAGAACACCTACTGCCCATCCTGTTCGAGCCTGCTAATCAAACGCTACGGTTTTGACATCGGCACCAACAGAATCAAAAACGGAACCTGCCCCGACTGCAGCGCCGCCATTGCAGGTATCGGCCTGTGAAGTCGTCATATTTGAATACACTCGATCACCAGCGCGACATTATGATCCGGGATCACCTGCTTGGTCGCGGCATCCGGGATCAGGCGGTACTGAAAGCCATGCGTGAGGTACCGCGCGAGGATTTTGTCGGCGAACGGATACTGGAGAGAGCCTACGGAGACCATCCGCTTCCAATCGCCGAAGGGCAAACAATCTCGCAGCCCTACATTGTGGCATATATGACCGAAGCTCTGGAGTTGGACGCTGCGGATCGGGTGCTGGAGATCGGCACCGGATCGGGTTACGCGGCAGCCGTACTGAGCAGGATCGTGACGACAGTCTACAGCGTCGAGCGGCTGAGCGGATTGGCGCAGGCTGCCAGACAACGCCTCGAACTCCTCGGTTACACGAATATTGTTGTTCATGAAGGTGACGGCACACTCGGCTGGCCGGAGCATGCCCCCTACGACGCCATCGTCGTCACCGCCGGCGCACCGAAAGTGCCGCAGCCTCTTCTTGAACAGCTTGCGATTGGAGGACGGCTGGTCATTCCGGTCGGGAGATCCTATGATGTGCAGGATCTGGTCCGGGTGCGCCGGGTGTCGGAGCATGACTACCGGAGCGAACAGCTCTGCGGCGTCCGCTTTGTCCCCCTGATCGGGGCGGCAGGGTGGTAACAGGACGGAATAGCATTTTAACGGCAATACGTACAACAGTGGGAGACAAGATGCGCTACCCGTCACTTCTGACAGACCTGTACGAACTGACCATGCTGGCAGGCTACCTGGAGGAAGGGATGGCCGAACAGCATGCCGTCTTCGACCTGTTCTACCGCACAAACCCCTTTGAGGGCGGCTATGCCGTGTTTGCCGGACTGGAACCGGCCCTTGACTACCTGGAGGGGCTGAGCTTCCTGCCGGATGAGTTGGAGTACGTGCAGAGTTTGGGACTATTCAAACCGCGCTTTATCGAATTTCTCCGCGAGTTTCGCTTCCGCTGCACGGTTACGGCGCCGCCGGAGGGAACGGTGGTCTTTGCCAACGAGCCGCTTCTGACTGTAGAGGGGCCGTTGGCCGAGGCGCAGTTCGTCGAGACGGCGCTGCTCAATATCATCAACTTCCAGACCCTGGTTGCCACCAAGGCGGCCAGGATCACTCATGCCGCTGCCGGGGCGCCGGTGATTGAGTTCGGGCTGCGCCGGGCCCACGGACCGGACGGCGGCCTCTCGTGCGCCAGAGCGGCCTGCGTGGGAGGGGTGCGCAGCACAAGCAACGTGCAGGCGGGGATGGTCTACGGTCTGCCGGTGCGCGGGACTCACGCACACAGCTGGGTGCAGGCCTTCCCGGACGAACTGACCGCTTTCCGCGCCTATGCGGACGCCTTTCCCGACAGCTCCATCCTGCTGGTGGATACCTACGACACCCTGAAAAGCGGTATTCCCAACGCCATCACCGTGGCTCGCGAACTGCGGGAACGGGGGCATGAACTGCAAGGTGTCCGTCTGGATTCAGGTGATCTCGCCTTTCTCTCCCGGAAAAGCCGCCGGATGTTCGACGAGGCCGGCTTCCCCGATGTGAAGATCGTGGCATCCAACGAACTGGACGAGTTTGTGATCGATTCGATCAGGGACGAGGGTGGAGAAGTGGACATCTACGGCGTCGGCACGAAACTGGCGACCTGCGCCGGGGCTGGTGGCGGAGCGCTGGGAGGCGTCTACAAACTGGTTGCGGTCGATGGGATACCGAAGCTGAAGGTAACCAGCGACATCGCCAAGGCCACCCTGCCGGGGAAAAAACGCGTCCTGAGGGCTTTAGGGGCGGATGGCGGTATGATACAGGACGTGATCTGCCTGGAGCAGGATGAACTGTGCGGTGGCGATACGGTCTACGATCCTCGCAACCCGCTCCAGCACACGATGCTCCCGGTTGATGTCACCCTGCATGAGTTGCGGCGGATGGTGATGGAAAAAGGGTGTCGTACGCACCCCCCCGAAACGCTGAACGTAATGGCCGAACGAAGTGAGCGGGAACTGGTCAGGCTGCCGCAGGGGTGCCTCCGTTTCATAAACCCCCACCTCTATAAGGTGTCCATTTCCAGGCAGCTCAATGATCTGAGGAACAGGCTGATTGACCAGGTGCTCAAGGGAGGGTGAACCATGAAAAAAAACAAGTCGGCATTGCTGATAGTTGATGTGCAGAATGATTTCTGTCCCGGCGGTGCACTGCAGATACAGAATGGAAACAGGGTGATAGAATCGATCAACCAGGCGGTGGAGCATTTTATCGCTGCCGGGCTGCCGGTGCTGGCAAGCCGCGATTGGCATCCGCCGAATACCAGGCATTTCCGGGATTTTGGCGGAGTCTGGCCGATTCATTGCGTCCAGGGGACCGAGGGGGCAGCCTTCCATCCCGGACTTCTCCTCCCGGAGCGTACGGTGGTGCTCTCCAAGGGGATAAACCCGGAGCTGGATGGTTACTCGGCCTTCGAGGGAGTAACCGCCGACGGCAGGATGCTGATTGAACTGCTGCGTGAACTAGAGGTACGGAGGCTCTATATCAGCGGCCTTGCTACCGACTATTGTGTTCTGTGCACAACACTTGAAGCTTTGCGGAACGGCATTAAAGTCACGGTGCTGACCGATGCAGTGACGGGAGTGGACATCATTCCCGGAGAGTCGGCCTGTGCCCTGGAGGACATGGTAACCGCCGGTGCGAAGCTGGCCACAGTGGAGGGACTGCCGGCGCTGTTGGGACTGGAAGTGAGACGCGGATGACTGAGTTTTTGCCTGTGCTTATTGCTGCCGACCCAGAGCCAGATCCTGCCTTATGATTGTTTCTAAGGACGCATCCAGCAAGGCCCGGCGGCAATCGACACCGTCAATCGCCCCGGTTTTCAGCTTGCGGAAGAAGCGGCAGCCGCCGAAGCAGAACGGCAGATAGGCGCACTCCAGGCATTCGTCGTTTTTCCATACGTCCAGATTGTGGGATTCGCGGTAATCGTTGATTCCATCGGCGAGGGTGCCGACGGCAAGCTCGGGCCACCCCATCAGTGCGGGACACTTGTAGAGTGAACCGTCGTACCCCACCACCAGGTTGTTGGTCAGTTCTATCATGCAGACCCCCATGCGCGACTTATCAACCGAAAAACCGCGCCGCAGGATTTCCTCACGGAGGTAAAGGTTTGCTTCGATGAGCCACGGTTCGCTGCCGATGGCACAGGCGGCGCTGTGCGGATCATGCCCGCCAGATTTGGGATGGATCGGAGCGAATTGGACCGGCCCGATTTGTGCCGGGTCCATGCCTGCTTCCAGCAGCGCATCGAGCATCGCAGGAAATTCACGATAGTTGTCGCGGGCGAAGTTGCCTCCCGGCTTGATGGAGATAAGATCATAGACCGAACGGAGATTGTCCACGATGACCTTGAAACTCCCTAGCCCGGAGACGAAGGGACGCTGGCGGTTGTGAACATCCGCCGGTCCGTCCAGGGTGATCTGGGCGCTTTTCAGTCCGAAGGGGAGCAGATCCTCCACGACAGGGCGGGTCAGCAGCGTGGCGTTGGTCACCAGGCTGCAGCAAAACTTCGTACCGGCGATTGATGCCGCATCCTGGAGAGCACCGGCAATTTCCTTGAGACGAGGAAGGGCCATGAGCGGCTCGCCGCCATAGAAACACAGCTCCACGTCCCGCCCGCTGTCAATCTGCTCATGCTTGATATGGGCGACCAGAAGCCGGGCGGTTTCGTCGTTCATCGCGTGGTCGCCACGAAAGTGATCCTCGAAGCAGTAGGGACAGGCCAGGTTGCAGTCAAGCGTCAGCACCACCGTCGCCGAAAATGTGCTGGAGCTGCCGTTGGTCCGTTCAACTACGTTAAGCATCGCCTCCCGCTCTGCCGCCGGATCATCCACCCATAACTCCATACGACGCAGGATATTTTGATCCGGCTCGGACAGTGTGCCGTTCCGGGCTGTGGCGAGCAGCTGTTCGGAAACCCTGACAAGTGCTCCCTTTCTGGTCGAGTAGAGAAGCAGAAAACCGGGACGGTCCGGGTCGGAAAATGATTTCAGATAACGGGAGAGCGGCATGGGGTTACTCCAAAAATAATGGGGCGCGTCTGCTCCCCATCACTGCTTCAGGCTGGATCATCACTTTCGGGCGCTAGCAGTTCCGCCGGTGCAGCAACCGCTTACCATCTCCGTACTTTCCACCCCTTCGTCCAACACTTCGATTGCCATGATGTAACCTCCTGTGGTTTATTACCATCCTCTGGATGGGCCTTGAGTTTTTTAATGATAGACAAAGCCTAAGTATTTGGCTATACATATTTCCCGTAAACACCATCGTCATACATGGTCTGACCGGTTCGTTCATAATTTCGGAGTTCTGATTGCGTCGTACCATGAGCCAAAAACTGCTCTTTACCCTGCTGGCATTTCTGTTCAGCGGCATTGCGCCTGTTTTTGCCGACGACGAGCCGCTTGAATCGCTCGGCTTCCTCACCCCCTCCGAAGAGCAGCACGTTACCACCTCCCGATTTCCACGACCGACCTCAAAGACTGCTGAAAACATCACCGTCATCACCGCCGACGACATAGAACGTCTGAACGCCCATACCCTGGCCGAGGTATTGCAGACCGTGCCCGGCATTCAGCTTGATTATCTCCGCACCCCGACCACCTTCAGCTTCTTCAATGTCCAGGGAGCATACAGCACCACCGTGCTGATATTTGTCGACGGCATCCGCCAGAACGACTTCCAGCAGGGCATGGCTCTCCCCGGGTTGATTCCGGTACAGCAGATCGAACGGATCGAAATCATCAAGGGGGCGGCTTCTGCCTCCTGGGGCTCGGCGCTGGGTGGCGTGATCAACATCATCACCAAGACGCCGAACCTGGATCCGGCATCCGGGATGGTCTCAGCATCGATCGGTTCCAAATTCACCGCGGACACCCGCGCCGAACTGAGCGGCACCGTTGATCGTTTCGGCTACTATCTGACCGCCGGCAATATCCACTCGGACGGCCTCACCCCCAATACCGCTACCAACCTGAACAGCCTGTACGGCAAGCTCTTATATCACCTCCCCGGCAACGGCACGGCGACGTTCGGCCTGTCGCGGCTTGACGCCAAGCCTGGACTGGATGAAGGAGACACAGCCAACTGGGGCTTTGTTCACGACAACACCGAGTACCACCGCACAAACGGATTCCTCAAGTTCAACCAGCCGCTCGGCACCAGGCTTACCCTTGATATTGACGGTTATTTCACCTACCGGGATGACCATGCGAAATGGGGGGGGCGCGACGACCAGGGTGCCATCACTTTTTTTAATGATTTTGTCTCGCACGAAACTACCCGTGGGACCAACGCCCGCCTGACCTGGGGGGACAGCCAGCAAAGTCTGGTAACCGGGGTTGAATACGGCCATGTCAACGGCCGTGGGGGGGACCTGCTCAACCTGCCGCTATCCTACGACCGAAGCTGGGACAGCTGGGCATTTTACGGTAACGGCGCCTACACGATCGGCCGGTTGACCGTTCTGCCCGGCATACGATACGACATCACCGGAATGGCCGGCGACAACACCAGCTACACACTGGGCGCCACCTACCAGCTTTCCGAAAAGACGACGCTGCGCGCTTACGGCGCCAAGGGTTACAGCCTGCCTTCGCTCGCCTATCCGGGGGACCTGCAAAAGATCAGGACTTTCCAGAGCGGCATCGAAAGCGGGGCCGTCCCCTATCTCTGGCTGAAAGGAACCTGGTTCTACAACAGTCTGCGCAACAGTCTGTCAAGTGGAGTCGTACCGGTCGTATCCAACCAGAACCGCCAGGGTTTCGAGATCGAAGCCCGCACCACGCCGTTGTATGGCTTTTCTCTTACCAGCGGTTATACCTACCTGTACGCCACAAACAGCGACACCGGAGAGCGGCTGCAGACCGACAGCAGTCAGTCGGTACCGCCTCATCTGGTCAAACTGGCCCTGAACTACAGTCAGACCGACCTCGGGTTGCGCAGCAGTTTGACCGGCAATTATGTCTGGTGGAATTCTACGGCCACCCACAACTCCGCAAGCAGAGGCATGCTCTGGGATCTGCACCTTAACTGGAAAATCTGCCCGAAATCCGAACTGTCGCCGGAGCTGTTCTTCTCCGGTCACAACCTGTTCAATGGTGTGCAGACCACCGACACGGAACTTTACACCAATCCGAAGCGCTGGTTCGACGGCGGATTACGGGTGAGGTTCTGATGAGACGCCTTTTACTTATCATACTCGCCCTGGCGACCCTGCTTCCCTCCCTGGCCCAGGCCTACGACGTGCTCGTACTCCTGAGCAGTCGCAATCCGGCCTATGACGAGGTGCTCAAAGGTTTCCGCTTCGAACAGAAATCCTCCCTGCGGATGCTGGTGCTGTCCGACTATGCCGAGGTGGACGTCGTCCGAATCGTGCGCGAAGATCGCCCCCGCCTGATCCTGGCGGTGGGAGACGCCTCCCTGACAGCCGCACGCAAGGTTCAGCAGACTCCGGTGGTCGCCGTAATGTCGCTCGGCATCCATAACCGGAAGGCTTCACAGTCAAACCTGACCGGCATCGGTATGTTCGCTCCGCCGGAGCGCTATATCGCCCTGTTCAAGAGCTTGAAAACGCGGCGCGTCGGCGTGATCTACAATCAGGCAAGGAGCGGCTGGTACCTGCAACTGGCCCGTCAGGCCGCCGATAACGCTGGTATTGAACTGGTGACCCGCGAAATCTCCTCTTCCCGTGACACCGTAGAAAGTCTATCTAAGCTGGCCGGCAAGATTGATGTACTCTGGATGCTGCCTGACAGCACGGCGGTCACCCGGGAAACAACCGAGGCCTATTTCAGATTTGGACAGCAACAGGCTGTCCCGGTAGTATCTTTTGCGGCCAATTATCTGGGGCTGGGGGCGGCAGCCGTGCTCGAAATCGACCGTGTTGCCGTTGGTCGTCAGGCTGACGCCATGGCTGCGAATGTTCTGAGAGACAACCGCAGAGACAGCACCCCACTCAAATTTCCAAACGGCATAACACTCAAGACCAATCCCGGCGTATTGAGACGTCTGGGCTCCTCCTTTGATGAGAGTGATTTCCTGTTGAAATAAAAAACTGGTAATGATATTAGTTTTATAATTCCTCCAAAATATCCGCGCAAATATGATTCTGATCTAATATCATCACCCCCTGTGGAGGATTGGCCATGTCACCATACAAGCGATGGTCAAACTTCCGCACCAGCTTTCAATTCAAGCTTTTCCTCATATTTTCCCTGCTTACCTTTCTGATCACCTGCCTGCTGAGTACTCTGTATATCGTCACTGAAATCCGTAAATCACGCCATCTTGCCACCGAGCGGCTCCAGCTGCAGGCCCAGAACCTGGCCGATTCCGTTCGACTCCCGCTGTATGCCGAAAACCGTGACATGCTGCGCCGATTGGCCGAACATGCGGCCAAGGCGCCCAGAATCCGTGCGGTGGTGATCAGCGATCCGAACGGCAGGATACTGGCTGATTTCCAGGTACAGACCCCTTCCGCCCTATCCGGGGTGATCAGTCAAACGGTGAAAGTGTACAGCAGTCACCTGGTGGATTCAGTTGAATCATCCATGTCCGGTGGCCGGGATACCACCACAGCCCTGATCGGCACCGTGCGCATGGAGCGGGGAACCGCCGATCTGTCAGAGGCTATCCGGCGGTTGATCATGATCTCCGTCAGCATGGCCGTTGCCTTCTGGCTGGCGGTCACTCTTCTCTGTCACCTGGTGCTCCGGCGGGTAACCCGCTCTTTCAACGCCCTCCTGCTTGGCATAAATGCCATGCAGGAGGGCGACTTTTCCACCCGGATCGACATTGAATCCGACGATGAACCCGGCAGGGCGGCACGCGCCATCAATAACATGGCGAGCGCTTTACAGCAACGTGGCGAGGAAAACATCCGTCTCCAGGAAGAGCGTTTGAATATTGAGCGCCAGATGCTCCATGCTCAGAAACTGGAAAGTCTGGGGGTCATGGCAGGCGGTATTGCCCACGATTTCAACAACCTGCTGCAGTCCATTCTCGGCAATATTGAACTGGTCTCGATGAAACTTGCCCCGGATTCACCGTCTCAAAAACATATTGCCCATGCCATGAACGCGGTCAAACATGCGGCTCGTCTTACCAACTCAATGCTGACCTATTTGGGGAGGGGATTAATTACCAAAAAAGAACTGAACCTGAACGAACTGGTCAGGGAAAATGCCGAAATGCTGAGGACGGCTGCATCAACAGCTGTTTCGATGGAGCTGTCACTCTCTCCGGAGCAGCCGGCGATACTGGCAGATGAGTCTCAACTTCAGCAGGTGGTCATGAATCTGATTATCAACGCAGCAGAGTCCATTCAAGAGAATCCAGGAGTCATCAAACTCACCACCGGTATCCAGAACTACGACAAAACCCGCCTGGACTCCAGTCTGCTGGACAAGAAACCTTCACCAGGGCGCTATGTCTTTTTGGAGGTCAGCGATAACGGCTGCGGCATGAGTAGAGAAACCCTTAAACGCCTCTTCGACCCCTTCTTTACCACGAAGTTTACCGGGCGCGGGCTGGGAATGTCGGCAGTTATGGGGATTATTAGATCTCACTGCGGCGCATTGCTTGTGGAGAGTGAGCCCGGCAAAGGGACAACCTTCAGGGCGCTGTTCCCGGTCCCGGAATCTGCACTGCCGGCGACGGTTCAACCCCATCCCCCTCCTGACCCTTCGACTTCGCTCCGGGCAGACCTCCTCCCCCTTGAAATGGGGGGGACAAAAACCCAGCCGGAAATTTCCACCTCCCCGGAGAAACCGCTTTCCGGTGTGGCCCTGGTGGTAGATGATGAAAAATCCGTCCTGAGAATCTGTGCGAAGATGGTTACGCTCTGTGGTTACACGGTTATTACCGCCTGTGACGGCATCGATGCGGTCACTAAATTCCGTGAACATGCCGATGAGATTGCTGTCGTTCTGATGGACCTGACCATGCCGAACATGGATGGGATA
Source organism: Geobacter sp. (assembly GCA_009886055.1). GTDB lineage: Bacteria > Desulfobacterota > Desulfuromonadia > Geobacterales > Pseudopelobacteraceae > JACRCG01. The sequence continues at coordinate 9,523 of VFJM01000161.1, forward strand.
ACTGCCATGGGCGAAATCTACGGCATCAAGCCGGACATCAAGGTGATCCTTTCCAGCGGCTTCAATGAAGAGGATCTGAGTGGACGCATCACCGGGCAACCTCCTTCCGGGTACATCCGCAAACCGTATAGCGTGAAAGTGCTTGAAACAGAACTACGGAGAGTCATGCAGGGGCCTTGATGGAAAGCATAAAAGAGTCTCTGCCAATCATTTGATCCCCTGTTTTCCTCCATACGACCTTCGTACCCTCGAAAAAGCAGTCATACGCAAAAAAATTAACAATTCAGGCAACATCCTTGCCGCACCACCCCCTCCCCCATAACCCATCGAAACCTGCAATTATTTTAACATCTATTGTTTTTTTGCTGATACGTAATAAGCTGTAATTATAATATTTTTTTCGGCAGTACTTGGCATGTTTCGTGAGTTTACACCTATTGCGATAAAACTCGTCAGAGTAGAACTCTGTGCACATCTCTTCCACATATGTTCCCGCCCCTCTCCCGCCAGGGAGGAGCTTTTTCAAGCGGATATTTCGATGCCGGGGGAGCTGATCGAATGAAGATCGGAATCTATAAGCTGCTTCTGATTACATGCTTTCTTGTTATCGGGAAGATAGCTCTCCCTGCAACATCCGATTTTACATGTGCTCCGGGAGTCGGACAGGTGCAGGATTCAAGCGGTGTCTGTCTGGATCCGGAAAACGCTGTTGCCCCGACAGTTCCCGAGAGCTCACTTCTGTTGCTGCTTCCACTTCAGAGCAGCCAGGTTACCGGGCAAGACCATCAGCGAGACACAATCATCGTCTATTTTTTCCGGGGAAAGGGATGCCCCCATTGTGAAGAGGAAGAAATATTTCTAGCGGGTCTGAGGCGCGATCGACCGTCTCTGGAGGTCAAGGATTACGAGGTCTGGTACAACAAGGAGAACGCCGGACTGATGGCGGCTATGCTTCGTGCGCATGGTGTGAAATCCTCAGGAGTTCCCGTAACTTTTGTTGATGATCAGATGTTTTCGGGTTTTTCGGCACAGACCAGGGCCGCAATAGAAAAGGCTATCACTGAATGCAGCGAAGTACCTTGCGGCGACCCGGCTGAGCGGCTCAGGAAAGCCGACAATACGGATCGGGCCGTGCGGCCCCAGCCCTCTGCTCCGGAACCACTATCCACAGCCGATGAGACGCAAAAAGAGACAGCCGTCACCATCCCGCTCATTGGGGCTCTCGACGCCCGCACCTCCTCACTGCCGGTGCTTACGCTGCTCATAGCCGGCATGGACAGCTTCAATCCCTGCGCATTCTTTGTACTGCTCTCCCTCCTCAGCCTGCTGGTTCACGCCCAATCGCGCAACAAAATGCTCCTGATCGGCGGGATTTTTGTCTTTTTTTCCGGCTTTATCTATTTTCTGTTCATGGCTGCGTGGCTGAACCTGTTTCTCGTCATGGGGCGTGTTGCGGTCATTACCACGATCGCCGGGTGGGTCTCGGTGGTCATTGCAGGGATCAATATCAAGGATTTTTTCCTGTTCAAGCAGGGGGTTTCCCTGACCATTCCCGACAGCGCCAAACCGAAGCTGTTTGACCGGATGCGGAGACTGCTGCGCTCCACCTCGCTTGTGTCTATCATAGTCGGGGCCACGGTGCTTGCGGTGGTTGCCAATTTCTATGAACTGCTCTGTACCGCCGGATTTCCGATGGTCTTCACAAGGATACTGACCCTGAACAACCTTTCGACAGCAACCTATTACCTGTATCTCCTCCTGTACAATATCGTGTATGTCGTCCCGCTGTTCATTATCGTTCTTGGATTCACACTCACGCTTGGGAAACGGCAGCTGTCCGAATGGCAGGGAAGAGTCCTTAAGCTCGTATCAGGCGCCATGATGCTCGGGCTCGGCGCCGTACTCCTCGTCAACCCCTCACTCCTGAACAGCGTCCTGGTCTCGTTCATCATTCTGATATCGGCACTGGGTGTCTCGCTGCTGGTGGCCACGGTGACGAGAAGATTGGGGGGATGACTCAATGGCGAACGAAGCAGGCGAAGCACTCTTCCACATCCATAACATCTCCAAGACCTACACCATGGGGGATGTGGAGGTCAACGCCCTGCGGGGGGTTGATTTCGACCTCTGGGCCGGGGAGTTTGTCGTGATCCTGGGGAGGCCGAAATCATGGGCGGCCTCACCAAGGGGGAAACAGTCATACTGCACCCTTCAAACCAGCTGGACGACGGCATACGGGTCAGAGATGGTAACAAGGCGATAAACAACCGGTAAGCGAGGTCGCAATGTCCCTTCATGCGCTCTATTCCATATTCTGCCATCGGTTCGGGCGAGGTGCCGGGCTCGCTACAGCTCTGCTGTTACTGATATTGGCTGCCCGGACGACATCATCCGCGGGTACACTCAATCCATCCGGACTTGTCACCATTCTCCCCGCATCCG
>VFJM01000419.1 GCA_009886055.1 Geobacter sp.
CTTCAGGAGACATTGCCGGAGGCAATCTGTCCCGCCGCGTCAAGAACTACGGTCATGATGAGATCGGCTGTTTGTCACAGAGCTTTAACCGCATGGCTCATGGTCTTGAGGCACAGGAAAAGCTGCGCCGCACCCTGTTATCCAACGCTGCTCACGAACTGCGTACCCCGTTGGCGATCATATCCGGAGAGCTTGAGGGGATGCTGGACGGTGTGTTGCCGACTGACCGGAGCGCCCTCCAGTCGCTCCATGATGAGGCCCGGCGTCTGACCGCTATTCTGGATGGAGTGGACGAGTTGTCACGGGCTGAAGCCTGCACCCTGAATCTGCGTCAGGAGATATTTCTGCTGAAGCCTTTTCTTTCCACCATTATCACCCGGTTTGAGCGGATTATTGCCGATAAAAATGCGGTTCTGCTGCTTGACTGTCCCGACGCCCTTCGTGTTAACGCCGACCCGGATCGTCTCAGCCAGATTATTATCAATCTGCTCAGTAACAGCAGTAAGGCGATTGCTTCCGGGGGGCGGATTTCACTGGTTGCATCATCGCAAGGCGAGCAGGTTTGCATTGAAGTGAGTGATAACGGTTGCGGCATTCCGGAAGATGATCTGCCGTATGTTTTCGAGCGCTTTTACAAAGGGAAAAATGGCGGTCTGGGGATAGGGCTTGCCATTGTGCAGGAATTGGTTGCGGCTCATGGCGGCACGGTGTCGGTCAGGAGTTCGACCGGTTCCGGGACATCATTCCGGGTGCTGCTGCCTTTTGTATCGAGTTAGATGCCAGTAGAAAATATAGATTTATCACGTTGGACACCACGCTGCTGGCGGAGAATCAGAAAAAAAGTAGATGCACCATTACATTTTGTTGACTCTAATGCCGTAATACTTTACATTCCTGAATCATGATACAGAGAATTGCACTACTCCCCGATACACAATCCTTCTTTCTGTTTGGTCCGCGCCAAACCGGCAAAAGCTCGCTTGTTCAATTACGCTTTGGCAATTCCGCCTGGACGGTGAGTCTGCTCCATTCCGAGGATTACACTCGCTACGCCAAACATCCAGGGCAATATCGTCTGGACGCTACTGAAAAAATCTCTAAAGGAATTCGCTGCTTTATTCTGGACGAGGTACAGCGTATTCCTGAGCTGCTTAACGAAGTTCATGCCCTGTTGGAGCAATTCCCGACCTGCCAGTTTATCATGCTTGGCTCAAGCGCCAGAAAATTGATGCGTGGCGGTGCCAATCTGCTCGGGGGGCGTGCGGTCAGACGATTTCTTTTTCCTTTTACCCGGCAGGAACTGGGCGAATCATTCCGGTTAGATGATGCGCTGCGCTTCGGCACACTGCCACCTCTGACAGATCTTTCCGATGCCGGTAAACAGGATGTCTTGCGAGCTTATAGTGACACATACCTGCGTGAAGAAATTCAGATGGAAGGATTGGTTCGGAATCTGGGTGGATTTTACCGGTTTCTGGAGGTTGCGGCCAGCGCATCGGGGGAGCTGCTTAATTTTACCAATATTGCCCGTGAGTGCCAGTTGCAGGCGCGATCGGTGCTTTCATATTACGAAATACTTGAAGATACTTTGATTGGGTTTCGCTTGCTTCCCTGGATGAAAAGCGAACGAAAGCGGCTGGTTGCCCACCCTAAATTCTATTTTTTCGATACCGGCATTACCAACGCGGTCAACAGACGCCTTGCAGACGCACCAGACTCAAGGCTCTACGGTCGTCTTTTTGAGCATTTCATGATACTTGAAGCATATCGTCATCACCATTACAGCGCCTCGGAAAGTCGATTGTTTTATTGGCGCACCAACACTGGCGCCGAGGTTGATCTACTTATTGAAAAACATGGCAAATTGATAGGCGCATTTGAATTTAAATCAACATATGAAGTTGGTGGTGACGATTTTTCGGGGTTGCGGGCTTTTCGAAATGACAATCCTGATGTACCACTAACAGTAGTCTACCGGGGTTTACACCCATACGAGACCGATGGAATTCGCGTCATTCCCTGGCAGCAGTTTCTGGCAGATTACTGTACTGCCGCCTCAATGAAGGAGCCATAAATGCCGCTTTCCTGGAATGAAATACGCGACCGCTCTCTGGCCTTCTCCCGCGAATGGGCTGATGAATGCTCGGAAGATGCCGAAGCCAAGAGCTTCTGGGATGGATTTTTCAATGTCTTCGGCATCACCCGCCGCCGGGTGGCATCTTTTGAGGCACCAGTCAGGAAAGGCGACGGCCAGGGCGGCTTTATCGACCTGCTCTGGAAAGGCGTCCTGCTGGTCGAGCACAAGTCGCGTGGCAAGGATCTGGAGCGCGCCGCCCGCCAGGCTTTTGATTATTTTCCCGGCCTGAAAGAGCGCGACCTGCCCCGGTATGTATTGGTCTCCGACTTTGCGCGTTTCCGCCTGTTTGATCTGGATGCCCCCTCATCCCCGGCCCTTCTCCCTGATGGAGAAGGGAGCAAGAATAACCCTCGCCCTCTGGGAGAGGGTGGCCGCAGGCCGGGTGAGGGAGTCTATGATTTTACCCTCGCCGAACTTCCCAATCACATCCGTTTATTTGGCTTCATCGCCGGCTACCAGACCCGCAGTTTTGGCCAGCAGGACCCGGTCAACGTGCAGGCCGCAGAAAAACTGGGCAAGCTGCACGACCAGTTCAAGGCTACCGGCTACGACGGCCACGCACTGGAGATTTTGCTGGTACGGCTGCTGTTCTGCCTATTTGCCGAGGATACTGCCCTGTTCGAGCGTCGCCTGTTTCAGGATTATCTGGAGCAGCGCACTACTGAAGACGGCAGCGACCTGGGAATGCACCTGGCCCAGCTTTTTCAGGTGCTGGATACCGCACCCGAAAAGCGCCCCCGGACACTTGATGAACAGATGGCCACCTTCCCCTATGTCAATGGCCAGCTCTTTACTGAAGTTCTGCCGATTGCCGCCTGCGACCGGGCCATGCGCGAGACCCTGCTGGACTGCTGCGGCCTGGACTGGAGCCGTATCAGCCCGGCGGTCTTCGGTTCGCTGTTTCAGTCGATCATGGATACCACGGCCCGGCGCAACCTGGGTGCCCACTACACTGGTGAAACCAACATCCTCAAGCTGATCGGGCCGCTATTTCTGGATGAACTGTGGGCTGAATTCCACCGCATCAAACGCAACAAAAACCTGCTCTTCGAATTCCTTAAAAAACTCTCCCGTCTGACTTTCTTAGACCCGGCCTGCGGCTGCGGCAATTTTCTGGTGATCGCCTACCGTGAACTGCGTCTGCTGGAGTTGGAGGTGTTGCGTCAGGTTCGGCAGAGCGACCAACTGCTGCTGGATGTCTTTCAGCTGATCGGTGTCAACGTCGATCAGTTCCACGGCATAGAGATAGATGAGTGGCCGGCCCGCATCGCCGAGGTGGCGCTGTGGCTGACCGATCATCAAATGAACCTGAAGGTATCGGAGGAGTTCGGTCTGTACTTCGCTCGGCTGCCGCTCAAGAAAGCTCCACACATCGTGAATGGCAATGCGCTGACGATTGATTGGAACGAAGTGGTTCCTGCATGGCGTTTGTCGTATCTGTTGGGGAATCCGCCGTTTCTTGGGAAGTCACTACAAAGCGCTGCACAGAAAGTAGAACTTGCAGCGGTGTTCCATGATGTGAAAGCTGCGGGTGTGCTGGATTACGTGGCTTGCTGGTATCGCAAGACTGCTGAATATATGGCCGACAATGTGGCCATTCGAGCCGCCTTCGTCTCCACCAACTCCATCACTCAGGGAGAGCAGGTCGGTATTCTCTGGCCCGACCTTTTCCGGCGAGGCATCAAGCTGCACTATGCCCATCGAACCTTTCAATGGAATAGCGAGGCGCGGGGCAAGGCTGCTGTACATTGTGTGATTATCGGCTTCGGTTTGCAGGATGTGCCTGAAAAATGGCTCTTTGACTATGACACGCCTCAAGGCGAACCCCATGCAATCAAAGCCACTAACATTAACCCGTATCTGGTGGATGGCCCAGATGTTGTGTTGCAGCGCGTAAACTCACCTCTTTGCAATCTGCCTGCACTCGCTTATGGAAGTAAACCGGTTGACGGCGGGAATCTGTTGCTCTCTGAATCTGAAAGAATAGAACTGCTTGCAATTGAACCAAATGCTGAACGCTGGATACGGGCATTCATGGGGTCGGAGGAACTTATCAATAGTATCCCTCGCTACTGTCTCTGGCTAAAAGATTGCCCTCCGGATGAATTGCGCAAAATGCCTGCTGTTATGGAGCGGATCAATGCCGTAAAAGAAATGCGACTAAAAAGCCGTAAAGAACCAACACGCCAAGCAGCTGCCACGCCAACGGTATTTGCTGAAATTCGACACTCATCGGCAGACTATGTTGCGATACCTGAAGTGTCTTCCGAACGACGTAACTTTGTTCCGATTGGTTTTTACCCAAGTACCACAATTGCCAGCAACTTACTCTACGTTCTACCCAACGCCACCCTTTACCATTTCGGCATGCTTTCCTCCACCATGCACAACGCCTGGATGCGCTCGGTCTGTGGCCGTTTGGAAAGCCGTTATCGCTATTCAGCTGGCATCGTCTACAACAACTTCCCCTGGCCCGAACCGACCGATAAACAACAGATCGCCATCGAAGCTGCGGCGCAAGCCGTTCTTGGTGCCCGTACAAAGTTTCCTACATCAAGCCTGGCAGACCTTTACGATCCTCTGACCATGCCGCCGGAACTGGTCAAGGCCCATCAGGCACTTGATCGTGCCGTCGATGCCGCCTATGGCAAAACCACCTTCAAGACCGAGGCCGAACGGGTGGCGTTCCTGTTCGAGCGCTATCAACAGTTGACTGCTCCGCTGGCAGTCGCTGAATCCGTGAAAACATCGAAAATCCGGGGAAGAAGATCAAAGCCATGACCGCGAAAGAGATAATAAAGCTTGACGTGTTTGAAGGCCGCGAAATAAGAAAAACCATCCACAACGACGAATGGTGGTTCTCGGTGGCCGATGTGGTTGAAACGCTTACAGATAGTGTTGATACGCGCCAGTACATCAAGCGTATGCGGCAGCGCGACCCTGAGCTTGATTCTTACTGGGGTACAATTTGTACCCCACTTGAATTGCTGGCCCCCGATGGCAAACGTCGCAAAACAAACTGCTCCAATACCGAAGGTCTCTTCCGCATCATCCAATCAATTTCTTCCCCCAAAGCAGAACCGTTCAAACGCTGGCTGGCCAAGGTAGGACACGAGCGTATCCAGGAAATCGAAAACCCCGAACTGGCCATGGCTCGAATGCAGGAATTGTACGAGAAAAAGGGCTACCCGAAGGAATGGATTGACAAGCGCTTGCGGGGTATTGCCGTCCGTCAGGATCTTACCGACGAGTGGAAAAACCGGGGTGCCAGAAACAGCCGGGAATTTGCCATCCTGACCAACGAGATCATGCAGGGGGCTTTTGCACTGAAGGTCGATGATTACAAGGCCGTCAAAGGGTTGGAGCGCGAGAACCTGCGCGACCACATGACCGACATGGAGCTGATCCTGACCATGCTGGCTGAGGCTACTACCACGACACTACACCGGGATCGTGATTCAAAAGGGTTTAAACCGCTCATTAAAGACGCACAGGATGGCGGTGCGGTGGCCGGCAGAACGCGTAAAGACATTGAAAAACAGACCGGAAAACCGGTGGTAACTCAGGATAATTTCAAAAAAATTGCGGCTCCACGCCGGAGAAAAATAACGCCATGAAACATCTCGCTCAAACCCTCAAAGCTCTCTCCGATCCGATCCGGCTGCGGATCATACTCCTGCTCCAGGCTGAAGGTGAGCTGTGTGTCTGCGACCTGATGGCGGTGCTGGGACTGCCACAATCTACTGTTTCCCGTCACCTGGCCTATCTCAAACGAAGTTGCTGGGTTGATATCCGTCGTGATGGGGTGTGGATGTACTACGCACTCAGTCGGGAAAGCTGTGACATCTGCCAGGGACTGCTCCAGAGCCTTGCATTGCATGCGAGCACTCTTCCCGAAGCTGAGTCGGATCGCACCGCCCTGGCGGCATTCCTGAAAGAAAAGCCTCTCGGATGTTCCTGAAAACATCGGTAATAACTTTGTTGTTGACAATAGTATGCAAATAAGTATGATTATTTTGTTGCTTTTTAATGCGGAGGTTTTATGCAAACCGGTAATGATGTTGA
>VFJM01000303.1 GCA_009886055.1 Geobacter sp.
TCAGACAGAATCCGTGAAAATAAAGACGATCAGAAAACCCCGCAATACCGTCCCATCAAATAAATTCTCCTTCAATTGTCGCCCCGTTCCTGTCTCATCTGACGAAAACTAAAACTTATGGATTAAGCGGATAAATTCTGTTAATGATGAGCAGTTATTGTTTGCTGTCACAAGTGTTTATAGGTTGAACCTGACCCTGTGGGATTCATGAGGCTATCTCTAACCGTTAATTAACGAATTGCATTTATAATGTTTTTCATGAGCACAGACTAAATGTTCCGATTGGGTAGATCACCGGTTCATGCGCGCGCGTGAACCGGTCGATAAGAGTTGAACGAATAAGTGAGGAACTATGAATTTAAGTGGATTACCCAGTGATAGTTTATACAAGTTTTGCGCGATTGCAGGGACAGTAATATTTATGTTTTCGATATATTATCCGTTAGCAAAATCATCTGAAGTAAATTCAAAAATAAATTTATCGAAAAAAGAAAGTGAACTAATTCGAATAGAAAACCGGTTCAACGACGTGGAGAGCAAATCCATTGACCGTGAACTTAAGATCGCAAAGGAAAACTCCGAACTCCTTGAGAAAAAAATGCGAAACTTGCGTTCAATGAAAGACGTTAAAGATTTTAAGTTGCAAATGCAGGAAATGGATTTACTTCAAGAAAAGAATACACATCGAATAAAAGAATTCGGCGATACCATAAAACGTAATGGTCAAAAAGTGGCCGAATTTACGTATGCAGTTGATGAGACAAGTCGTCTGATTCAAGAACAAATAGTCATGATGGTTGCAAGTCTTTTTACAATGGCATTAGGTGCGACACTGGCTGTTTTTGGATATTATAATTGGTATAATAAAATTCAAAAACATCTTGATATAACCTTGGCAAATTCAAATCAAAAGCCTACGGTCATTAGAAAAAGATGTATTACAAGCAATAAATAAAAACGCAAAGAGTCTGTTGGCAATTTGTGTAGCTAATTGAAGATAAAAACAACGTTCAACTAACGCCAGGCCCGGTTATAAGCCCTAAAAACGTATTTTTTTTTGACATTAAATCAATACATTCAGCATGTTGACTTGGTCCGACCCCAAGGGATTCCCACCCCGGACGGGTTAACGGCCAAGCCATTGAACACCAAGGCAAAAGTTCCGTCTTGGTGGCAACGGTATCCTGCAGAGCCTAACAAACAACTGGAGATTCTATGAAAGTATTCCTTGCTTGCTGTTTGATGCCGATATTTGTGTCACCAGTGTTGGCTTTTGATAGCAGCACATACCCTTATGCCAGTTTAACATTAGGAACTCCCTTGACTTCGGTTAACAAGCTTTCAGACACAAGTGGCTCACTTAACACAGACTTTAACCCTGGCTATATGGCTGGTCTGAGTGCCGGTGTAACCTTTGAAACAACGCTAGGTTGGAATATAGAACGAGTTCGAGCAGAGGCCGAAATTGGGTATCGAACGAACGACTTAGTGAAAATGAGGAATACTCAAGGCCAGACTGCTAACATGAGTGGAAATATAACTGTGACAAACTTCATGTTGAATGGTTACTTGGAAAACACAAGTCTGTTGGCGAGTGGCGTGCCAATAAATATATTTCTAACTGCTGGTGTCGGTGGTGCAATGGCATCCATCAGTTCGATTTCTTATAAAAGCGCAACACTGATTAAATCGGCAAACGACACCCAGTTGGCCTACCAAGGCGGGTTGGGAGCTGGATATGAGCTTACTAAACGCTTTACGTTGGACGCAGCATACAAATATTTGGGAACAACACCGTTCAATTTTTCCGGTGTCAAGGCGGAGTATGGCAGCCATAATATTCTGCTTGGCGTACAGTACTCGTTCAAATAGGAACACTCAGGAGGCAACGTGAAAATTTTCAAAATTATTGGTTGTATTGTGCTGTTGGCTTTGGTTGGTTGTAGCGGCGGTGGTGAAAGTTCTACACTTGGTTCTGTCTTTCCCTCTGATCCGGCATCTGCGGTTGCTCCTACGGCTCCTTCTGGCTTGAGTGCAACTACTGCATCTTCCAGCCAGATAAACCTTGCATGGACGGACAACTCCAGCAATGAAACCGGATTCAAGATTGAACGCAAAACCGGCACAACTGGGGCTTACGTTCAGATAGCTACAACGTCAGCCAATGCAACAAGCTATAGCGATACCGCACTTACCGTCTCCACGACCTACAATTACCGGATTCGGGCTACCAACAGCGTTGGAGACTCTGGATATACCACAGAGGTCAGCGCAACACCCCAAGCGAATGGTGCCGGAACCTCCCCTACCGGAGTAACGGCAACTGCTGTTGGTACATCAATTAACCTTACTTGGAACCCGGTTGCAAATGCGATCAGTTATAAAGTGTATTGGGGAACAAGTACCGGTATATCAAAGAGCAGCACCCAAATATCAAATATCACCAGTCCCTCATATCAACACACTAACCGTACTATTGGAACTATCTACTACTACGTTGTAACTGCTTATGTCAGTGGTTTTGTTGATGGACCTGTTTCAACAGAGGTTTCTGCACAAAATATTCATTATGCCCGTGAAATTGAAGTTAATAACACTACGGCAACGGCAACAGCAATTATCATTGCCGGAGACGCTGTAAGAGGGCAACTATCGAGTGATACAGATGTGGATTACTATACATTTAACTCAACAGGCGGTGTTGTTTCATTCTCAATAAAGACAGATGATACTGTGCCAGCGCAATATTCTAATACATACATAAAAGCATCAATTATCGCTTCTGATGGGACGACAGTTCTTTCATCAATAAGTAATATTTCAGAAGACACCACACAATTTTATCCACTAAGTGCTAACCTGCCAGTGGGGTCTTATTATCTTAAATTCGAAAAAAATCCAAATTCACAGGGCTTTAGGAAAGACTATGTCGTCTCTTCATCGTACAATTCTACAATGAACCGTGAAGTGGAACCAAATAATGGTCTGATATCAGCTACTCCTATGACTATTGACAGTGGTTCAATTAGAGGTCAGTTATCAAGTGACACAGATGTTGATTATTACTCATTTACCTCAACTGGCGGTGCAATTTCATTCTCATTAAGTTCGGATTATACTGTACCGGCGCAATACTCGAACACATACGTAAAAGCATCTATTCTTGCATCTGATGGGGCGACTGTCCTTTCTTCGATTAATATTTCGGAAAGTACCACACAAATTTATCCGCTGAGTGCTAACTTGGTAGCAGGTACTTATTATCTTAGATTTGAAAAAAATGAAAATTCACAGAGCTTCAGTAAAGACTATATTGTGACGTATTGAGTAGTTTTACGGAAAGTGTAGAAAATGGGACGGGCTGTTTTTGAAAGGGCAGGTTCGGAAAAGTAGCCTGTTCCTTTATATACCCAGAGAGAAATCAAATTGACAAGACACCTAAAAAAGGTATAAATAATTATTGTGAATTGGACGGTTAAAATCCATAGAAAAGCTGAAAAGCAGGTTGCGAGCTTGTCTCGCAAGGTCGCCGAGAAGCTTCAGTTCTTGATTGCAGACATAGTATTAAATGGGCCGGTACGTGGTACTTGGCCGAATTATTCAAAGCTACCTGACAACCGGCACCATTGCCATTTGAAAAAAGGAAATCCTACATACGTGGCTGTCTGGAAAGAGGATAAACAAATCATAACCGTGGAGATACTATATGTTGGCACACACGAAAACGCACCTTACTGACGACCTCATACCATTGACGTTATTTGTCCATCCTATTAACGTAGACCGCATAAAGAAGTATGTTGCGCGCATCGAACCCGAGGAAGGAAGCGAGGGGAGTATCACGGCTGATGAATATTTTACCAAATATTTCCCCGGTGAAACAAAAGAAGCAGTTGCTTTACGTGGGGCGCGCGGTCGTGAAGACCTTACGCAAAAACAGCTTTCCGAAATGACCGGGATTCCGCAACGTCATCTCAGCGAAATGGAAAATGGCAGGCGTACAATTGGAAAAGAACGAGCCAAGAAGCTGGCTGCCGCTCTTCATTGCGATTATCGTTTGTTTTTGTAAGTACAAACTGTGCAACTAAAACCGGCGCATCCTACGAATTTCCCCCATTTGTTAACCTCTCCGCCAGCTACCTGCGAAATATGATGATACCTATCCGAAAAACGAAGAAAATCGAAAGTCCAACCAGCGCCAAGACCGGCCAAAAACCTGCTGGTCAGGCTTTGCCCGTTATACAAAACCGAAATGAGGATCGAGATAATTGACCTACTACCTGATTAAAATTATCGTTACTGCCGCTTTGATTGTTGCAATATCCGAGATTTCTAAACGGAGTTCTTTTGTCGGAGCATTATTGGCATCTTTTCCGCTAATCTCCGTGTTTGCTATGCTGTGGCTCTACATAGACACCAAGGACATAACAAAAGTAAGTGCTTTGGCAACAAGTGTATTTTGGCTTGTATTGCCGTCCTTAGTTTTATTTATTACATTGCCGCTGTTATTGAAGCACGGTCATAACTTTTACGTCAGCATTTGTATTTCTATCGGGGTAACTGTCTGCTGTTATTGGCTCATGGTAACTGTGCTTAATCACTATGGTGTGAAACTATAAACCTGCTATTTACTCTCAGCCTACCTCACTTCTCCTTGAAGCTATATCTGTAGACAAAGCTTTTCGGCTGGTAGAAGTCGATGACTGCGCCCCCCACTTCGGCGTAGGGATAGCCGAAGGTGTTGAGCGGCGCTCCGGCCTGTGGTGGATTGAGGACAACGTCCCGGCCGCTGGCAAGCACCACCCGGTAAGGATCTATGCCGCCCCAGAAATATTCCCGGTACTCTTTCGCCTTCGGATCGCTCAGCTCCAGCTTCTCCACCAGCATTGCCTTGCGCACATCGGCCGGATCAGCCGTTACCCAGCCGTAGCCGGGGAGGAAAAACTCGGCCCAGCAGTGCTGGTAGGTGGTGATGTCTTCTGCGGGCTTTTTGCCGAGCCGGACGCCGAACAGTTCACGCGCCGGCACACCGGACGCCCGGCAGAGGGCAATATAGACCGATGAGATGTCGGTGCACTTGCCGCCCGGCTTCTGCAGCAGGGTGCAGACGTCTCCTTTTCCGCAGCCCACCGTACCTGGATCCCGATACATGTTGCTGCAGCACCAGTCATAGATTGCTCTGGCTTTTGCCAGCACCGTATGTTTCCCCTCGGTAATGGAATCAGCCAGCTTCTTGACCTCGCCATCAATGGGACCGAGACTCGTGGGCTTCAGATATTCGGCGTAATCCGCCCGGTTCCAGGCGGGCTCTTTTGTCGGCAGATTTGTCTGGCGTATTTCCTGACGGTCAACGCTGAATGAGAAGCTGAGCTTGCGGCTCTTCACGCCTGCCGGCCACTGGGCATAGAGGATCGGGGCGCCGTTGGCCTTCGCCGTATAGACACCGGATGAGGCAAAATCCCCGGAAACTTTGATGTCGCCGACCATCTGATGACGGTCACTCACCGGATAGGGGACCCAGAGTTTTGTTTCCTTGGCCGCATCCTGGGCGGAAAGATCTACGTCAAGGGTAACGATGCCGGAACGGTTTGCCGCCGAAGCCGCAGTGGTGATGGTGGTGCAGAGCGCCACAACAAACAGCAGAAACTTCTTGTTCATTTATTCTCCTTAGATGCAGTGTGTTAGAGGACATTCAATGCGGAATATTAACGCTGTTAAATCATTGTTTTGATTCGTATTCTTATGGTTATTGCTAAAAATGTCAAATTGATATATTCGATATAAACGATAGGCAAAATTGGTTTTTACGATATGGAGCGACCATGAACATAAAACAGCTTGAGATTTTTGTGACCATTGCCACCACGGGCAGCTTCTCGAAAGGCGCGGAGGCGGCCTGTATCACCCAATCGACCGCCAGCCAGCACATGGCGGCATTGGAGGACAGCTGCGGAGTCAGGCTGCTCGATCGCACCGGCCGCGGCGCAATGACAACTGAAGCAGGAAAAATCATGCTCGTACACGCGCGGCAGGTCATAAAATCACTCAAGGAAACTGAACAGGCTATCCTTCAGTTCCGCCAGGCAGACGGTGTCGAACTCTGTGTCGGCGGCAGCACTATTCCCGGCACGTACCTGTTGCCAAAGGCAATTGCGGCCCTCCGCACGAGTGATCCGGGAATCCGCGTAAAAGCTGAGATAGGTGACAGCAGTGAGGTCCTTGCCAGACTAGGCGAAGAATACATCGAAATCGCGATTGTCGGAACGACGGCAGACGACAAGCGGTTTACAACCGAAGCGCTCGGCCATGATGAGATTCTCCTGGTCGCGAGAAAGGGACACCCCTGGTGCGGCCGTGAATCCGTTCAACTGGAAGAACTTCTCAAGGAACCGATAATCATGCGTGAAAAAGGTTCAGGCACCAGCGATGCGGTTAATGCTGCACTCAGACAGCAGGGGGTTACACCGGGTGACCTTTTGGCATGCGCCACGCTGCCAGGCAGCGAAGCGGTAAAACAGGCGGTGCTGGCAGAATGCGGCGTCGCGTTTATTTCTGAGATGGCTGTTCGCGGAGAGTTGAAGCGAGGCGAGCTGGTGTCGATCAACCTGTCAGGTATAGCCATCACCCGCAGTTTTTCCTTGGTACACCGGAAGGGAAGGACTCTTTCTCCCGCCGCCACAGCATTTTCCAGCATGTTGCGACAGCTGCAGCCATAGCAGTTTTTTGATATGCGGAATCATAATTAGTGCTCTCGGCAGTTATCCCGATCACTGAATAAATCTTAAAGTGTCCTGATTAGCACTGATCTCCCGCTAGTCCCTTCTCCCTGAGGGAGAAGGTGGCCGAAGGTCGGATGAGGGGGAGCAGATGCCATATAAATACAACTCTTCCCCCTCACCCTAGCCCTCTCCCTTATGGAGAGGGAACAATTTAGCGCCATAGCGGGAGATTGATTCTAATTGGGTAAAGTGTTGTCGTGCTTGACAACGCACTGGCCCGTTGTTACAATCTCCAACATGGACGCAAAACTAATGCTCAGTGAGCGGCACATACTATCCGAAACAGCCTTCGTTGAAA